>JALOLB010000067.1 GCA_025456225.1 Thermoanaerobaculaceae bacterium | reverse complement strand
AGTCCAGGGCGACGCGGGGGCGCTCCTGCGGCTCCTCCGCAGGCCAGCCGAGGCAGAGGCCGAAGAGCGGCACCACGCCTGACGGGAGGGCGAGCAGCTCGACGACCTCCTCGATGGCGTTGAGGATGCCGCCGATGCAGCAGATGCCGAGCCCGCTGACCTCCGCCGCGTCGACCAGCCGCTGCGCCACCAGGGCCGCGTCCACCGTCGCGAAGTGCAGGCCGGTGGCGGGGTAGCGGCCCGGCGTCATGCCGTTGGCCTGCAGGATGGTCTGCAGCCTGTGGAGGTCGGCGCACACCACGAAGAACTCGGCCGCGGCGAGGATGTGCTCCTGGTCGCCGGAGAGGCTGGCGAGGCGACCCCGCAGCTCCGGGTCGACGACGCGGATCAGCGTCGCCATCTGGGCGGTGGCGTCGGTCGGGGCGTGCTGGGCCGTGGCCAGCAGCCGCAGCAGCAGCTCCTCGGGGATGGAGTCCGGACGGTACTCCCGGATGGAGCGGTGAACTGGCAAGATCTGATCAATTCCGTTCAGGTTCCCGAGCTCCGCTGCCGGTTCACCGGCCACAATCCCTTCCATCGAACCCTCCGAGGCCGTCACGCCGGCCAGAGCCGCCACCAGGAGCCGCCGGCCCCGGCCACGACTTACACTGTCAACCACCCGCGCATTGTACGACATGGCAGCCCGCCCGGTTGCGTGCCGGTCCTGGACAGTGACCCGGCTCACACCGGGCGTCCCCCGGTCAGCTGCGAACCATCCCCGCAGGGACCACTGGTCAGGTGCCGGCCGTGCCGCGGGCGGCCAGCCGGACCCCGCTCGCCGCCGCCAGCAGCAGGCAGCCGACGCCGGCGGCCGCCACCGAGGTCCCCAGGACGGGCACCACGAGGACACCCAGGACCACCGCACCCAGCGCCGCCCCCAGCTCGTCGGCCGCGAACCCGCGCCCAGCGCCCAGCGCCCGACCTCCAGGGCCAGGCAGCGTCGCCAGCCCCGGGAAGGCCGCCCCCGTCAGCAGGCCGGCCGTCACCAGCAGCAGGGGTACCGTGATCAGCGGCCAGACCCGCGCCACCCCCAGGGCCAGGACGCCCGACAGCCCGCCCCCGGCCGCCAGCACCCACGGCAGGAGGCGCGCCGCCGGGTCGGATCGACGCGCGACCCACCCGGACCCGGCCCAAAGCCCCGCCATGAACGCGGCGGAGAGCGCCCCGACCTCGGCGTACACCGAGCCGCGGCTGGCCTGCCAGGCGGCCAGCAGCACCAGCCACCAGCCCATGGAGGCAAGGCCCACAAGACCGGCGACGCCGAACCGCGGGCACCGTCGCCGGAAGCCGGCGACCAGGAGCCATACCGCCCAGGTCACAGCAAACCCACCGCCCACCACCCCCAGCGTTCCCTCGACCCGGCTCAACCAGCCGAGCACGGCTCCCTCGGTCCGCCCTTCCTGGAGAGCCGTGGCCAGGAGCACCGCACGCGGGTGGGGGGCGCTGTTGACCTCGGCCTGAGCCGCGTCGAGGAAGCGCTGCAACGACGAGGCACGGTCGGGATCCAGCAGGAGCGGGAGCATCTCGGGCGCGAAGACGTCGTCCGCGAGGGAACGGGAGCGCCAGCGCCCGGCCAGGATCTCCGGGGTCAACGCCACGGCCGACGCCGCGTGGCCTCCCAGCAGCCACACCTCCTCGCCGGGAATCGCCCGGACCTCGGGCAGGGCCTGGCGGAGCGTGGCGTGCAGCATGGCCAGCAGGCGCCCTCCTGCGCCGGCGAGGTAGGTGTCCCCTACCCCCACCCGCATCGCCAGGACGCCGTCCGGCGCGAGGGCATCCGCCGCGGCACGGAGGAGCTCGACGGTGCGGGTGCGGTTCTGGCGCACCGTCACGGGGTCGCCGTCGGCGAGGACGATGAGGTCCCAGCTCCCGCCCTCCTGCACGACTCGGAGTGGGTCGCCCGTGACCAGGCGCCGCCGCGCCCCGTCGCGGACGGACAGCTCGGGCACGGTCCGGTTCTGCTCCAGCAGGTCGAGGAGTCCCGGATCCTCGATCACCTCGTCGAGCCGCTCGATGGGGTGCCGCAGGAGCTGGCGGTCAAGGTCCCCCGGCACGGCGCCGACGAGAAGCACCCGTCTCGGGGCCGGGTGGAGCAGCGCCAGCAGATGCGCCCGAAGCGACGAGCGGTATGGATCGGGAAGCACCGCCTGCAGGCGACCGTCCGCATACAGCGAGGCGGGTGAGCCCGACGAGAGCTCGAGGCGCTGCTGTCTCGTGTTCCGCCACACCGACAGATCTCCCGGGTGCCCGGCCCACCGCCAGCCGGCTCCGGCCAGGGCGCGCTCGGCCGGCCCGGCCAGCACGGTCCCCATTACCAGGGCGGCCAGCGCCGCCCACCGCCACCGTCTCACCAGGAGCTGCGCGCAGCCCACAAGACCCATCGTCAGGCAAAGAGCTGCCACCGAGCCCAGGGGCGCGAGGAGGAACGTGAAGGCCAGGCCACCCAGCACGGCCCCGCCGCTTTCGAGACCGTAGGCACGGCCCGCGGCACCTGGCCGCAGCAGCCTCCCGGCCAGCACCGCGAATGCCCACCCGCCACCGACACCTGCCGGTGCCACGGCCGCCAGCCACACCCACAGCGCCCGCAACGTCGACCCCACCTCGCCGGGCTGCTGCCCCAGGATGGCCGGCGCCGCACGGAGCAGCACGACGCCGCCTCCTGCCAGGATCAACACCAGCGCGGGCCCCATGGTGTCGGGGCAAGCCCTCCGCGCACCCACCCAGGCCCCCAGCGCCATCCCTCCCAACCACGTCCCGAGCACCACTCCCCACGCGAGCTCGGAGCCCCCCAGGGCGCTCATCGCCTCGCGCAGCAGCACGGTCTGAGCCACGGCCGCGGCGCCCCCGAGACAGACGAGGCCGACAACCGTGGCATCGGGCCTGGGGCGCGTCACACGAGCATTATCGGTCACGCCGATCGCTCGCCCTGAAATGCGGGCTAGAATTGTCTACCACCTGGACGGGTGGAAGGGAGATCCAGCATGGCGGACCTGCAGCACGACCTGGTGATCATCGGCGCCGGACCCGGCGGGTATGTGGCAGCGATCCGCGCCGGTCAGCTCGGACTCAACGTGTGCGTGATCGAGAAGGACGCGGCGCTGGGCGGCACCTGCCTGCAGCGCGGGTGCATCCCCACCAAGGCGCTGCTCCACACCGCCGACCTGCTCCAGCACGCCCGGGAGGGAGCCAAGGTCGGCGTCGTGTGCGGCGAGGTCACGCTCGACCTCAAGGCCGCGCACGACCACAAGCGGCGGGTCGTGACGAAGAGCTCCAAGGGCGTCGAGTTCCTGTTCCGCAAGAACAAGGTGACCTGGCTGCAGGGCACCGGCCGGGTCCTCAAGCCCGGGCTCGTCGAGGTCACGAAGGCCGACGGCGCCAAGGTGACCGTCGAGTGCAAGCACCTCATCCTCGCCACCGGGTCCCGCTGCGGCGAGCTGCCTCACATCGTCCCGGACGGCGAGCGCATCCTCAACTCCGACCACATCCTCGAGCTCGCCGAGGTGCCCCCGCGCCTGGCGGTGCTCGGGGCCGGCGCCGTTGGGATGGAGTTCGCCTCGATCTTCGCCCGCTTCGGCTCCCAGGTCACCGTCATCGAGCTCCTCGACCGGGTGCTGCCGATCGAGGACGCCGACGTCTCGGCCGAGGTCGCGAAGTCCTTCCGCAAGCAGGGCATCGCCCTGCACACCGGCACCCGCGTCGAGGAGGTCAAGGTCGACGGCCAGGTGGTGCGATGCAGGGGCGTCAACGGCAAGGGCGAGGCGGTCGAGGTCGAGGCCGACCGGCTGCTCGTGGCGGTGGGCCGCGTCGCCGTCTTCAAGGGGATCGGCCTCGAGAGCACCAGGGTGCAGATCGAGCGGGGACGGATCGTGGTGGACGAGTACTGCCGCACCCACGAGTCTGGCATCTACGCCATCGGCGACCTCATCGGCACGCCGTGGCTCGCCCACGTGGCATCCATGGAAGGCGTGATCGCCGTCGAGCACATCGCGGGGCTGACCCCGCGGCCCATCGACCTCCGCCGCATACCCTCGTGCACCTACTGCAACCCGGAGGTAGGGTCGATCGGGCTCACCGCCGAGCAGGCGAAGGAGAAGGGCTACGACGTCAAGGTCGGCACCTTCCCCTTCTCCGCCATTGCCAAGTCGTCCATCCTGGGCGAGTCGGTCGGCTTCGTGAAGATCGTCGCCGACTCGAAGTACGACGAGATCCTGGGCGTGCACATCGTGGGCCCCCACGCCACCGAGCTGCTGGCCGAGGCCGAGGCGGCGCTGGCCGGCGAGCTGACGGTCGAGGAGCTCATCCACACCATCCACGCCCACCCGACGCTGCACGAGGCGATCCACGAGGCGGCCGAGGCGGTGCACGGCGCCGCGATCCACATCTGAGAGGATGGCTTGTGACTGAAGGGGAGAGGGGAGAGGGTAGAGGGGAGAGTCCCCCTCCCACCCAGGCCAGGAGAGATGGAAGCACCTGCGATTCTTGCACTCTCCCCTCTCCCCTCTTCCCTCTCCCCCTGGGGGAATGGGCGGGCGGGCGACAGGATTCACAATGACGCAGGGCGCAGGAGGGTGACGCGATGCCAACGAACGTGCTGATGCCGCAGATGGGCGAGTCGATCGCCGAGGGAACGATCGTCAAGTGGTTCAAGAGCGTCGGTGACCAGGTCACCAAGGACGAGCCGCTGCTCGAGATCTCCACCGACAAGGTGGACGCGGAGGTCCCGGCTCCGGCCACCGGCGTGCTGGCCCAGATCCTCCACGGCCCCGGCACCACCGTGGCCGTCGAGTCGCCCATCGCGGTGATCGCCCTGCCAGGGGAGGCGCCGGGCGCGGCACCTGCTCCCGCCCAGGCCGAGCCTGCCCCGCCCCCTGTCGTCGCTCCCGAGCCGCCGCCTCCTGCTCCGGTCCCCGTGGCTGCGGTGGCTCCCGCGCCGGCGCCAGCCGCCCCGGTACCCGCTCCGGTCGCCGCGACGTCGCCCGAGGACGAGGAGGGCGAGCTCCTCCGCCAGCGCTCCTCGCCTCTCGTCCGCCGCATCGCCCGCGAGCACAACGTTGACATCGCCCAGGTGCCCGGCACGGGCATCAGCGGGCGCGTGACGAAGGACGACATCCTCGGGTTCATCGAGCGCGGCCAGGCCGCAGCAGCCACACCGGTCGCCCAGGCACCGGCTCCGCCGGCGAGCCCCTCCCCCGCCCCGGTTCCCGCGGCGCCGCCTGCCGGGCCCGTCTTCGCCGGCGACGTGCACCGCGAGCCGATGTCGATCATGCGCCAGCGCATCGCCGAGCACATGGTGGCGTCGCGACGCACCTCGCCCCACGTGCACACGGTCTTCGAGGTGGACGTCACGAGGATCGTCAGGCTGCGCGAGAGCCAGGCCAAGGCGTTCGAGGCGCGGCACGGCCTCAAGCTGACCTACACCCCGTTCTTCCTGGCGGGCGTCGTCGAGGGGCTCAAGGCGTTCCCACTCCTCAACGCCTCGATCGACGGAACCGACGTGGTCTTCCACCGCCATGTCAACCTGGGCGTCGCCGTGTCGCTCGCCAACGGCCTCATCGTGCCGGTCATCAAGCACGCCGAGGAGCTGTCCCTCATCGGCCTGCAGCGCGCCGTCACCGACCTCGCGACCCGGGCGCGCGGCAAGCAGCTCAAGCCCGAGGACGTGCAGGGCTCGACCTTCTCGGTGACCAACCCCGGACCCTACGGCGGGCTGTACGGGCTGCCGATCATCAACCAGCCCAACGTGGCGATCCTCTCCACCGGCGGCATCCACAAGCGCCCGGTCGTCGTCACCGATGCCGAAGGCAACGACGCCATCACCGTCCGCAGCATGATGATCATCGCCCTCTCCTTCGACCACCGGCTGGTGGACGGCGCCACCGCCGACCAGTTCATGGCGAAGGTCAAGCAGGTCCTGGAGGCCGGCGAGTTCGCCCTCGGCTGAGGGGATCGGTTCACGGCAGACGGCAAGTGCCAGGCGCGATGCCTGGCACTTGTGTTCTGACCGGTCGTCTCGAGCACGGTCTGAAACCGCCAGCCCTCGAGATCCAAAGGCGGGCTACTGACCGGAAACTGCCCTTCCCGTTGGCGGTGGCGAAGCATCCCTGTGGTCGTCGGCAGGGAACGCAATCCGTACCAGATGATCGTGTCGACGTTGAGCTGCCGGGGCGAGAGCCCCGGTCAGCTCTAACGGCGGGGAAGGATGCAACCTACTTCCAGCTCTCGATCAACTGCTGCGCAGGCGCGACGTCAGCCTTCGGGTCCGCTGCCAGTCCCAGCTCGATCGCCTTCTTGGCGAGCGCGATCGCCTCGGTCTTGTTGCCCTTCGCGGCCAGCAGCCTCGCCTTGCCGAGCGTGTTGTAGAACCCCGGCTTGATGCTGATCGACTTGTCGACCCAGGTCGCCGCCTCGTCGAGGTTGACCTTGTTCTCGATGCAGAACGCCGCGGCCCGGTACGGGGTGCGCCAGTCATCGGCCTTGGCCTCGGCGATCGCCTTGCGGGCGGCCGTGAGCACGCGCTCGGTCACCTCGACCTTGACGGTGAAGGGAATCTCGATGCTCTCCCACGCCAGCACGACCTCGGCCGTGTCGTTGGTGAGCGCCTCGAAGCGGAACTGCATCCACTCCTTGGGCGCCGCCGCGGCCCGCGGCTTGACCTCGAACCGCAGGACGTCCTCCTCCTTCTTGTACTCGTAGGCGCCCCACAGCTTGGCGCCCTTGTTGAGGATGACGGTCCAGCTCTCCTTGCCGGGGATGGTGAAGAGGCCGTAGGTGCCGGCCGCCAGGGCGTTCCCGTTGACGGTCACGGGGTCCGAGAAGGTGATGGTCGTGGCCTCGTTGGCGCCAGTGCGCCAGACCTCGCCGTACGGCACGAGGCCGCCCCAGATGGCGCGGCCCTTCACGCCGGGACGGCAGTAGGCGATGGAGACGTCGGTGAGGCCGACGGTCTGCGAGACGGTGGCCTTGGGGCTCACCCTCGGCAGGTCGAGCTGGGCCAGTGCCGGGGCCGCGACCGCCAGGGTCAGGGCAAGCAGGATGGCGACGATGATGCATCGATTCTTCATGTTCTCTCCCTTCGGCTGTCTGATTTGACCAGTACACGGTCCCCTGTCGCAACGCACGACGGGGGCAATTGCTTTCACACCACACTCCCGACGGCCTCGGGGGTGCGACCGGAGAAGGCGTGGTGGACCACGAGCGAGACGCCGACCACCGCGAAGGCGCCGATCAGGTTGAACCACAGGAACGAGATGCCGGTCAGCGTGTAGCAGGCCAGGACCACCGCCTCGGCGACCAGCGCCGCCACGAACACGGCGGTGCCGCCGACCCGCCGCAGGAAGAACGCCACCAGGAAGACGCCGAGGATCGGCCCGTAGAACAGCGAGCCGAGGACGTTGACGGCCTCCACGAGCGAGCCCATCCCCCCTGCCAGCTCGGCGAAGCCGATGGCGAACACACCCCATCCCACGGTCGCCAGCCGCGTCGCGAGGAGGGTGCGCCGGTCGGAGCCGTTGCGGTGCAGCAGGCGGCGCACGATGTCCACCTCGGTCGTCGACGCGAGGGCGTTGAGCTCCGCCGCCGAGGCCGACATGGCGGCGGCGAACACCGCAGCCAGCACGAGGCCGACCACCCCGGCGGGCAGGTGGCCCACCACGAACGACAGGAACACGTAGTTGGTGTCGCTGGGGGGCGTGCCGCCGTCCATGTGCTGCACGGCCTCGCGTCGGGCGGCGTCCGCGGCGCTTGCGGCAGCCCGGTAAGCAACCTTGGCCGTCTCCTGTCGAGCGCCGTCCCCGCTGTGGAGGGCCTGGACAAGAGTCGCCGCGGCGCCGGCGCGCTCCCGGGCGGCCCGGTCGAACCCGGCCTCTGCAGCCGAGAATGCGCCGGCCGCCGGGCCCGAGCGCGCCTGCGCCACCGAGACCGGGTTGAAGTGCACCGGCGGCGGGGTGAGCTGGTAGAAGGCGAAGACCGTGACGCCCAGGAGCAGGATGGCGAGCTGCATCGGCACCTTGAGCATGCCGTTGAGCAGCAGCCCGAGCCGGGAGTGGGCCACCGAGCGCCCGGTCAGGTAGCGCTGCACCTGGGACTGGTCGGTGCCGAAGTAGGCCAGCGCCAGGAACGCCCCGCCGATGAGGCCCGAGAACAGGGTGTAGCGGTCGTTGAGGTTGCCCGAGACGACGATGGCGTTCATCCGGCCCGCGACGCCGGCGACCTTCCACGCATCCAGAAGCGACACGCCTGCCGGAAGCTGCCACCACAGCACGCCGAAAGCCGTCGCCATCCCCGCCAGGATGATGGCGGCCTGCAGCATCTGGGTGTGGGTCACCGCCCGGGTGCCCCCCGCGGTGGTGTAGACGACCACAGCCACGCCGATGACGGCGATCGTGGGCGCCAGCGGCCACCCGAGGATCACCGAGACGATGACGGACGGCGCAAAGATCGTCAGCCCGGCCGCCAGGCCCCGCCCGGTCAGGAAGAGCAGGGCCGTCAGGGTGCGCGTCTTGAGGTCGAAGCGGCTCTCCAGGAACTCGTAGGCGGTGTGGACCTTCAACCGGTGGTACAGGGGCACGAAGAACGCCGAGATGACGATCATCGCGAGCGGCAGGCCGAGGTAGAACTGGGCGAAGCGCAGGCCGTCGGCGTAGGCCTGGCCGGGGGTCGAGAGGAACGTGATCGCCGAGGCCTGGGTGGCCATGATGGAGAGCCCGACCGTCGTCCAGCGCATCTCCCGGGCGAGGAGAAACCCCTCGCCGGAGCGCTGGCCACGCCCGCGCCACACCCCCCAGGCGACCATGCCGGCCAGTGCCGCGACGAGGACGCCCCAGTCCAGGTGGCTCATGCGAACGCCCAGGTGATCAGGGCCATGGCGCCGATCCAGAACGCCAGGTTCGCGAGCACGAGCAGGTACAGCCGCCGCCAGCTCCCGCCGAACAAGGGGGTCTCGCTCGAGGTGACCGCGGGACCCGCCTCAGCCACGATTGCGCCCCGCTCCCAGGAGGTTCAGGAACAGCCGTGTCGCGCCCGGGCTGCCGGCCGGAAGCTGCCGGAAGAACGCCAGCCCCGTGTAGACGAAGGCGCCCTTGCCGTGACGGGCGACGAGCAGGGCGCCGGCGCTCTCCTTCTCGCCGGGGTCGGCCATGCCGAGAGGCGCGGCGAAGGCCGGGTCCCAGCTCCCCGCGAAGTACAGCCCCCGCTCCTGCACCCAGCCGGCGAAGTCGTCTGCCGTGATGCGGTTGGGTGCCTGCAGGAGCGGGCTGCCAGGAAGCAGGAAGCGGACCGCCGCTGCCTGGTCGGTGACCCGATCGCGGGACAGCTTGAAGGGATACGGCCCCAGTCGATCGGTGACCAGCCCGCGCTCGGTGTTGTACTGGACCACCAACAAGCCGCCGCCGTCGACGTAGTCCAGAAGTCGTGCCTGGGCTGTCGCCAGATCGTTGCGGGTGTTGTAGGCGCGAACGCCGGTGACGATCGCCTCGAAGCGGGAGAGGTCCGCGCCCGCGAGAGCGACCTCGTCCAGCAGAGTCACCTCGATGCCGAGCTGGCGGAGGACGCCGGGCAGCTCGTCCCCTGCCCCCGGAATGTAGCCCACGCGCCGGACCGGGACGTGGGCATCCAGCCGCACGACTCTGATGGCCGCGGGTGGCAGCAGGAGCTGCGGCGGGATGTGCCGGAGGTCGATGACCACGACACCGCGGGCAGGCTCCGGACGCGGCGCCAGCAGCACGGCAGCCACCTCTCCACTGGTTTCGGCCGCCGGCGGCGTCAGTGTGAAGCTCACCTCCTTCTGCTCGCCGACTCGCTCGAGCTTCACCTCGATGGACTCCGGGGCAACCCGAAAGCCCTGTGGCGCCTGTAACCCGATCCGCGCCACCGCCCCGGCGCGGAACGCCCGCACCATGGCTCGCACCGGGCGGGACGTGGCATCTGGCAGCAGCATCACGGGGGCCTCGAACGTGACGGTCACCTCGGGCACCACGGCGACCGGGCGGATCCGCTCGCCTTCGACCGGATCGGTGACCCGGTGCTCGACCGGCACCTCGAAGCGCACCTCGCGCCCCGCGATGGCGACCACGAACCCGACGCGCAGCGGCTGGGGCGCCTCGGGCAGCCCGATCAGCGTCGGGTCAGACACCTCGTCGAGGCCGTTGCGCCGCGGCCGCTGCAGCCAGTACGGCTGCGTCAGCGGGGTGTCGGCCGGAACCGCAACCTGCAGCTCGGTGGCAGCGGGCTGGTTGGCACCGAGTGCGACGCCCTTCTCGACCGGCGCCCCGCCCAGCGGCGGGACCACGCGCACGAGGCGCAGCTCCTGGGGCGAGCGGTTGATGGCCGTGGCGGTCATCTTCACGGTGCTGCCCGGGGTCACGCCCGGCTCCGGAGCGGTCGCATCCAGCCACAGGCCGCAGCCGGCAGCGATCGCGGCCACGAGCTCGCGGCGCTTGACGGCAAGCCATGGATCCGGGGACAGCCCGTCCATCGCCGCCAGCGCGTCCACCAGCGCCGGCACGGCCTCGTGCGGTGCCCGGTCGTCCGCGGCGGCGAGCGCCCGGTCGAGGGCCGCCTGTAACGCGCCGCCGCCCCGGACCCTCCCCCAGGTCGTGTCGACACCGTCCATCAGGTCCTTCGCCGCCGGCTCGCCTGCCACCAGCTCAAGCTCGTTGGGCACCGGTCCCCGGCGCGGCGCCGCACCGAACCCCTGGCTCTTGTGGAAGGACCGCGCCGTGGCAGCCAGCTCGGTGTACGCCTGGCCGAGCAGCGGATCGTAGGTGCCGAGATCCACCACCAGCCGCGGTGGGGTCGGGGTCGGCGTCGGCTCGTCGCGGCGCCAGGCGTTCCAGAGCAGCCGCTTCGCCTGCCAGGGCTGGACGAACGCGAGCTGCTCGGGAAACCGCTGCGGGTCGGCCGCCGCCGCGAAGGCCTCCCGGGCGAGGATCGCCGAGGCGGTGTGGTGGCCGTGCCCGCCGTCGCCGTTCTCCGGGAAGCGGGAGATGATGACGTCGGGACGGAAGGTGCGAACGACCCAGACGATGTCCGACAGCACCGCGTCGTGCCCCCAGATGCGCAGCGTCTCCTCGGCGGTCTTGGAGTAGCCGAAGTCGACGGCGCGGGTGAACCACTGCTCGGCGCCATCCACGCGCCGCGCCGCCAGCAGCTCCTGGGTGCGGATGGCGCCGAGGGTCTCGCCCTGCTCGGTGCCGATCAGGTTCTGGCCACCGTCGCCGCGCGTCAGCGAGAGATACCCGGCGCGCAGGCGGCGGCCCTTGGCCAGGTAGGCCAGTAGCGCCGTGTTCTCGTCGTCGGGGTGGGCGCCGACGTAGAGCACCGACCCCAGGACCTGCAGCTTCTCGAGCGCGAGCCGCCGCTCCCCGGCATGGGGCAACGGCGATGCCGCGTGCAGGGTGACAGTCGTCAGAATGGTGGCCAGAAGCGAGACTACCGCTGCACGAGCGGCACGAGCACCACGAAGACTCACGTTTCCTCCAGCCGACGTTCCCGGAAGCTCCGACGCCGCGCACAGCTTGAAACCGTCGAGGGGTGCTCGGCATGCCCGAAGCACCTCAGGTGGTACGACAGCCGACACTCGAGGGTTGCAAATCGGGCAGCCGTGCTACCCTCCCACCGGGTCAACCCGACCCGGGGAGCAGCCAGCCGTGAGCACGCACCGCTTCGCCGCCGTCCTGACACTCGCCCTCTCACCCGTCATCGCCGCCTGGAGCGCACCGGCTCCGGCCGCCGAGCCCAGCGTGCTCGCCCGCGTTGACATCCACGGTCCCGTCGCCGGTCTCGGACTGCCGATCCACGCACAGTTGCTGGACGGCCAGGGACGGGAGTACGCCCTCGTGATCGCCCCGGTCGCCGAGCTCACTCGTGCCGGAGCCCCGTTCTCGGTGTTGAGCCCGCACACCCCCGGCGCCCGCTACGCAATTGGCCTGGAGCGACGGCCAGGGAGCCGCGCGACTCTGGCCGGGCGCAGCGACCTGCTGCTCGATGACGGCCTCCACGTCCTGCTGCCCTGGAGCGACGCCGCCGCGAACCTCCTGGGTGCCCTGGGCTTCACGGTCTCTCCCCTGCTCGAGGAGCCCATGTCCATGCGGGTCCCCGAGACACCACCCGTCGATGGGCCGATGGCCTACGACGCTCGGGTGGCGACGATGGTTGCCGCGGTCACCCAGACCACCGTCAGCGACTACGACGGCCGCCTGAGCGGAGAGACTCCGGTGACGGTGGGTGGATCCTCGTACACCATCGCCACCCGCAACACCAACACCGGCACCCCGATCACCAAGGCCACCCAGTACGTGTACGAGCACCTGCAAGCCAGGGGGTATGCCGTTTCGTACCACACCTGGGGGACGAGCCGGAACGTCGTCGGCCAGAAGACGGGCACCATCCGCCCGACGGAGATCGTGCTGATCACCGCCCATCTGGACGACATGCCCTCGGGCAGCCTCGCACCAGGAGCCGACGACAACGCATCCGGCTCGGTGGGCCTCATGATCGCCGCCGACATCATGAAGGACTACTACTTCGAGCGCACCTACCGCCTCGTCTTCTTCACCGGCGAGGAGCAGGGCCTGCTCGGCGCCGCGGCGTACGCGACCCTGGTCAAGAACGCCGGCGAGAACATTGTCGCCGTCTACAACATGGACATGATCGCGTGGGACTCGGTGGGTGGGCCGACGCTGCGCCTGCACACCCGCACCACCACGAACCCGGGCTACGCTTCCGACCTGGCCATCGCCAACGTCTTCACGGGAGTGGTCAACGACTACGGTCTGAGCGGCAGCCTGACGCCGATCATCGACGCCGATGGCACCTCGGGCAGCGACCACTACGAGTTCTGGGGCAAGGGCTACCCCGCGGTCCTCGCCATCGAGGACGACTCCGACGACTTCAACGACTACTACCACACCACCAATGACAGGCGGCAGTACCTCAACATGCCTTATTTCACCGCGTTCGTGAAGGCGTCGATCGGCACGGCGGCTCACCTTGCCTACCCGACCGAGGCGCCGTGCCAGCTCGGTCTCACGGCCACCGCAGCCTTCCTCGACGGCTACTCCGCCACCGGGACCAGCTCCAACCTCAACGGCATCCTTGAGCCCGGGGAGTCCGTGCTCTTCGCGCCGACCTGGAAGTACCCGCTCTCCTGCGGTCCCTCCCTCGTCACCGGCGCGGTCTCGGGCTTTGCTGGACCCGGAGGGTTCTCCTTCGGGATGCCCGATGCGGCCGCGTCCTACGGCACGATGAACTCGGGTGGCAGCAACAACTGCCGCGACAAGACCGGCAACTGCTACGTCCTGCAGGTCTCCAACCCGGCCACGCGCCCGAGCGTGCACGTGGACGCCACCCTCACGGAGGCCCTCAACTGGGGCATCTCCAGGACCTGGACGCTGCATGTCGGCCGCAGCTTCTCCGACGTCGACCCGTCCGAGTTCTACTACCCCTACGTCGAACGCATCCTGCACCGCAACGTCACCGTCGGCTGCATGGCCGGCAAGTACTGCCCCGGCGACCCGGTGCGGCGCCACGAGATGGCGGCGTTCCTCGCCCGCGGCATGGCCGGCGGGGACGGCGCGGTGCCGACCAGCGGTGGCAGCGGCGCGACCGCCTACAACTGCGTCGGCGGCGGCTCCTCCCCGTTCGGCGACGTGCTGCCCACCGACCAGTTCTGCAAGCACATCGGCTACATCTTCGCCCACGGCGTGACCCAGGGCTGCGGCGGCGGCAACTACTGCCAGGCCTGGGAGGTGACCCGGTGGCAGATGGCCGGCTTCGTGGCGCGCGCCCTCGCGGGCAGCAACGACGCGGTGCCGTTGACCTACACGGGTCCCGGCGGCCGCACGTACAGTTGCGATCCGGCCAGCCCCAACCTGCACTTCGAGGACGTCGCCATCACCGACGAGTTCTGCCGGCACATCCACTACCTGTGGGCAAAGGAAGTGATCGACGGCTGCTCGCCGACCGGGTACTGCCCGGCCCCCAACGTGACGCGCGGCGAGATGGCCAAGTTCCTGGCCAACGGTTTCTCGCTCGGCCTCTACACGCCGTAGCGTGAGGGCTCAAGGCCACAGGCTCAAGGCTCAAGGCTCCCCCTCCCTCCCTTGAAGTGAACCTGCCTTGGTATGGGTGGGCGGTGGACCTGTAGCCTTGAGCCTGAAGCCTTGAGCCTGTCCTGGGTGGGTGGTGGAGCTTGAGCCTTGAGCCTGTAGCCTTGAGCCTGGACGGGCGGGGGTTGGCTATCCTCGTCCCAGAATCACGCCTCGCTCGGAGGCTCGCATGAACTCGACGAGCCGCATGGCATCGGGGGCGTCGGTGAGCTCCGACTCGATGCGCGCGATCGCCTCGGCGGCCGTCAGCTTGGGGCTGTGAAGGAAGCGCCACGCCTTCTTGATCGCGTCGCGCCGTTCCTCACTGAACCCCTTGCGTTCGAGACCGATGCTGTTCGGTCCGAAGCAACGGGCGGGCCGGCTGCCCACCACCTTCATGAACGGCAGGCAGTCCTTGGTGGCGATCGTGCCGCCTCCCAGGAAGGCGTACTCGCCCACGTAGCAGAACTGGTGCACGGCGGTGAGGGCGCCGACGGTCGCGAAGTTGCCGACGTGCACGTGCCCGGCGAGGGTGCCGTTGTTGGCGAAGATCACGTTGTCACCGACCTGGCAGTCGTGGGCGATGTGGGAGCCCACCATGTACAGGCCGTGGCTGCCGATGCGTGTCACTCCGCCACCCCCGGGGGTGCCGCGGTGAAGCGTCACGAACTCCCGGAAGAAGTTGTTGTCCCCGATCTCCAGGCGCGTCGGGTCGCCCTTGAACTTGAGGTCCTGGGGCTGCACGCCGATGGAGCAGTGGGACATGAAGCGGTTGCCGGTGCCGATCGTGGTGGGGCCCTGGAAGCGGCAGAACGGGCCGACCTGGCACCCGGCGCCCAGCGTCACACCGGCCTCGATGACCGAGTACGGGCCGACCTCCACGTACTCGCCAAGCTCGGCCTGCGGGTCGACGATCGCCGTGGGGTGGACGTGGGGCATCACGCGCCTCCCTGGGGGCGGTCGACCATCGCCGAGGAGAGCTCTGCCTCGGCGGCGATCTCGTCCCCCACCCTGGCGACGCCGTGCATCACCGCAAACCGCGACCGCCGTCGCACCAGGCGCACCTCGAGCAGGAGCTGGTCGCCGGGCACCACGGGGCGACGGAACCGGCACTTGTCGATGCCCGTGAAGTAAATGAGCTTGGAGTGGCGGTCGGGCACGCCGGACAGCATCATCACCGCGCCCGCCTGGGCGATCGCCTCGACGATCAGCACGCCGGGCATCACCGGGGCGCCGGGAAAGTGCCCCGTGAAGTGCGGCTCGTTGAAGGTGACGTTCTTGAGGCCCAGCACGCGCTCGCCGTCCATCTCCAGGATGCGGTCCACGAGCAGGAACGGGTAGCGGTGCGGCAGGACATCGAGGATGCCCAGTATGTCGATCATGACTTGCTCCTTGCAGCCAGGGCCTGCTCCAGCTCGTGGACGCGGCGTCTGAGGTCCTCGAGCTGGTAGAGGTAGGCCTGGGCCTTCAGCCACTCGCGGTGGGGGCGCGAGGGGAACCCCGACACCATCGAGCCGGGGGCCGTGTCCTCGGTGACCCCGGTCTTGGCCGTGACGACGGTGCGCTCGGCGATGTGGATGTGGCCGACGGCACCGCTCTGGCCCGCCATCACAACGTGGTGGCCGAGCTCGGTGGACCCGGACACCCCCGACTGCGCGACCAGCAGGCAGTGCTCCCCCACCTGGACGTTGTGGGCGATCTGCACCAGGTTGTCCACCTTCGAGCCGCGGCCGATGCGCGTCTCGCCGAGCGTCGCACGGTCGACGCAGACGTTGGCGCCCAGCTCGACGTCGTCCTCCACCACCACGATCCCGACCTGGGGCACCTTGCGGTGCTCCCCCTTGACCGAGGCGAACCCGAACCCGTCGGAGCCCACCACCACCCCCGCGTGCAGGATGCAGCGGGCCCCGACCCGGCACCGCGCCTCGATGACCACATTCGGGTGGAGGAAGGTATCGATTCCCACCTCGCAGTCGTCGCCCACGAAGCAGCCGGCACCGAGGACGGCCCGCTCGCCGAGCACCGCGCGCTCGCCCACGGTCGCGTGCGGGCCCACGCTCACGCCGGTCGCGATCCGGGCACTCGCGGCCAGGACAGCAGTCGGGTGCACCCCTTCCGGAGGGTGCGCGACGGGGTGGAAGAGCCCGAGAGCCTCCGCCAGCGCGGCGTAGGGCTCCTTGACCACGAGGAGGTTGCGGCCCAGGAAACCCTCGGGCGAGGCGACGAGGAGCGCCCCGGCCCGCGACTCCCGGGCGGCCTGCAGGTAGCGCCGGTTGTGGTAGAACGAGAGGTGCTCGGGGCCGGCGTCGCCCAGTGGGCGCACACCGCGGATCTCAACCCCGCCATCCCCGATCACCGCGCCGCCCAGCCGCTCGGCCAGCTCGAAAAGAGTCGTCGCCCCCATGGTCACATCCACCTTCTAGGCGAGGGAGCACGCCCCTCGCCCCGGGATGGGCGCGCTGTCCGCGCTCACTTGCCAGCGCTGCCGGTGGTCGTGACCTTGGTGTTGAAGCGACGCAGGACCTGGTCGGTGATGTCGACCGTCTCGTCGGCGTACACCAGGCCCGACTGGAACTTGTTGAAGATCATCTGCAGCTTGAGCTCGCGGCCGAGCTCCTGGATGATGGGCATGATCTGCTTCTCGAG
>JALOLB010000271.1 GCA_025456225.1 Thermoanaerobaculaceae bacterium | reverse complement strand
CCCCCACCCGGTGATCGGTGGTAGGTGGTTGGTGATCGGAGGCTCAAAGGAGGTCGGAATCTGCTTGGCGGCTGACTCGATCCTCCGGGCACCAACTACCGGGCACCGATCACTGGCGGGGTGGGGGTCAGCGGCGGCGCTGCATGGTGGTGACCACCAGGGTGGCGCCTGCAGCCTCCAGCGCCGCCAGCAGGCCGTCGATGTCGGCTGGGGTCAGGAAGACGCGTCCCTCGCCCTCGTACAGGACTCCCTCCTCCTTGGCTGACGCGAGGACGGTGGTGGGGGCGCTGTCGTACTGGAACGAGCCGACGATGTAGCCCGGCAGGACGATGCCGGACATGCGCTCCCCGAGAAGCGGGCGATGGCGGCGCACCTTGGCGCCCGCCAACCGCACGCGGAACGGTTTGCCGAGGCTCGTGACCTCCAGCTCACCCGGGAGGACCCGGTAGCGCAGCCGCGCCGGCCCGATCACGAAAGCAGTCAGCAGTGCTCCCGTCCCAAGGAGGAAAATCAGGAGATACAGTGCCAGCCACCCCGCATACGAAGCGAACTGACGGGGCGGTGGCGCGAAGACGCCCGGCTGGTGGTTGCGGATGGCGAACATGAGCTTCTCGGGCTCCGCCGGGCTGACGACCAGCGCGGTGGTCAGGCCGCCACCTCGAATCAGCACGCCCGACTCGCCGCAGTTCGTCGCCAGGTAGACCTCCCCCTGGGTCGGGAATTCGAAGTAGCCCACGCAGAACTCGGGCTTTTCCTTGCCGAAGTGCAGCTTACCGTTGCGCAGGATGACGGAGGACGTTTCGAAGATCCGCCCCAGCGGGATCGTGGTGACGTCATGGGCCAGGTTGCGGCCGGTGGTGACGACGAGGTTCTCGGTGGTGACCTCGTAGCGCAGCGTCCCGGGCCAGAGGTAGCCGCCTCCCAGCCAGCCGAGGAGCAGCACGAGCATGGCCATGCTGCCGGCAAACCACAGCCGGGCAGTCCTGCGGGACGAGGCGACGGGGACGAACTCGCGAGCTAGCTGGTCGCTCATGGCGGGCTCCTTGCGAGGCAGTGTACCTGCCGCGGCCCCGATTTCCACACCACGCCCTGGGCTGGGAGGGAGCCGGTCTGTAGAATGCCGGGCGGACGATGGCTGACCTCCTCGAGTGCCTGCTGCAGATCAAGGCCCTGCGCGAGACGCCCGGGCGCCTCCAGGACCTGGTCGGTGCCATACCGGCGGCTCAGTGGGACATCCGCCCGGCCCCGGAGACGTGGGCGCCGCTGGAGGTGGTGGCGCACCTCGCCGACGTGGAGCTGGTCCACGGGATCCGCCTGCGTCAGGTCCTCTCGATCGAGCGCCCGCTCCTCGTGGCGGTCGACCCCCATGCGCTGGCGGTACGGGCCAGGTACCGAAGCTGGCCTCTCTCCGTTGCTTTCGACCGATTCAAGAGCCGCCGCGCCGAGACGTTGGAGCTCCTCGACACCTGCCGGGCCGACGAGCTGGAGCGCGTCGGCGTGCACCCCCGCCGCGGCGCCATGACGGTGGCCGACCTGGTCGCCTTCATGCTCACCCACGACATCGATCACCTGGGGCAGATCCGGGAGCGCCTGGGCCTGCTCGTCCCACCGACCGCAGCACCCCAAGGAGAGCCTGCATGAGCAAGGTGAAAGTATCCCCATTCCCCCGCACCTTCTGGACCGCCAACGTCATGGAGCTGTTCGAGCGGGGTGCGTACTACGGCATGAACTCGGTGCTCGCGATCTACCTCACCACCTCGGTGGCCGAGGGCGGCCTGGGGGCGAGCGAGCAATCGGTGGGGTTCCTGCAGGGAATCGTCTACGCCCTGACCTACGTCCTCCCGATCCTGGGCGGCGCCCTGGCCGATCGCTACGGCTACCGGCGCATGCTCCTGGTGGCATTCTCGTTCCTCACCGCCGGCTACTTCGCGGCCGGGCACATGTCGAGCTACGCCCTGGCGTTCCTCGCGCTCCTCGTGATGGCCACCGGGGCCGGCCTCTTCAAGCCGATCATCTCCGGCACCATTGCCCGCTCGACCGACGAGACCAACTCCGCGTTCGGGTTCGGCATCTACTACTGGATGATCAACCTGGGGGCGTTCCTGGCGCCGCTCGTGGTGAGCTGGCTGAAGGGCTTCTCCTGGCAGTACGTGTTCACCGCGTCCGCTCTCTACACCGGCCTCATGCTGCTTCCCACCATCTTCATCTACCGCGACCCACCGCGACCCGAGTCCACCAAGAAGCTCGCCGACGTCCTGCGGGGCGCCGCCGAGGTGCTGGGCGATGCGCGCTTCATGCTCATGATCGTCGTCTACTCCGGCTTCTGGATCCTCTACTTCCAGAACTTCGGCTCGGTGTTGTGGTACCTGCGCGACTTCGTCGACAAGGCGCCGGTTTCGGCCGCTGTCACCTCGTTCCTTGCGACGCTCGGCCTGAACGTCCAGTTCGTGTTCGACGCCGAGCACGTGACGGTGATCAACGCCGGCACGATCATCCTCCTGCAGGTGATCGTCAGCCGCATCGTCAAGGACCGGCCCGCCCTGGGGACCATGCTGACTGGCATGGGCATCGGCGCGGTCGGCTTCCTGTGCCTGGCGCTCTCCCGCAACCCCTGGGTGTTCATCCTCGGCATCGCCGTATTCTCGATCGGCGAGATGACCGCCCACCCCAAGTACTACTCGTTCGTCGGGCTCGTGGCACCCCAGGACCGCAAGGCCGTGTACATGGGCTACGCCTTCCTCTACGGCGTCTTCGGCTCGCTGCTCGGCTCGAACCTGGGCGGGTTCCTGTACGAGCGCATGCTCAAGCCCGTGGTCGGGGTGCCGGGGACCGAGGGGCGCACCCGGCTGTTCTGGCTCCTCTTCGCGGTGCTGGACATCGTCGCCTGCGCCGGGCTCTGGTTCTTCGCCCGGTCCTTCGGGCAGGACACCCCCGACACCCGCGCCAGGGCACGGCGTGTCATGATCGGCGTCTACGCCGGTATCGTGCTGCTGGGCCTGGTCTTCCTGGCGATCGGCGCGAACGCCACGCCGGTCCAGTACCGGACGGTCGTGCAGGCGATCATCTTCATCGCCCTGGGCGGCGGCGGCATCGCCGTGAGCCTGAGCCGCAAGTCGGCCTGACCCGACGCCCGGGACGGGGCCTGGACGAGCGGCCGGTCACCGACCGACCACTACACTCGTGACTCTCGACTCTCGACTTTCGACCGGGCGGGTGGCAGGGAGGCACTCCGGGTGCCCTCCTCCGGGCACTGGTCGCAGGCCTCGAAGACCACGAACACCGCCATCACGACCCGCCCGCTGGCAGGCAGCGGCGTCTCGACGTCCTCGGGGATGGCGCTCTCCGGCATCTCCCCGAGCAGCACGACGGCCTCCGCACCGAGCTTGCGCGCCACGGCGGCGAGCCGCTTCAGCGCCGCCGCGTCCCCCTTTGCGAGGGGTCCTGGAAGCGCCTGCACAGCAACAAGGTAGTAGGGGCTCTCGGGCTCGGTGACGTAGAACTCCACCTCGTCGACGACGGTCATCGCCGGTCCCGTCTCGGCCGGCCAGACGGCCAGCGACGGGGCGACGATGGGAGCGGCGGCCAGCAGCAGGGCAGCGAGCATGGCGGGCCTCAGGCGGGAGGCGTCAGCCGCTCGACGCCCCCGAGGTACGGCCGCAGTGCCTCGGGGATACGCACCGAGCCGTCGGCCTGCTGGTAGTTCTCGAGGATGGCGATGAGGGTGCGCCCGACGGCGACGCCGGACCCGTTGAGGGTGTGGGCGAGCCGCGGCTTGCCGCCGCCCGCAGGCCGCACCCGCAGCTCCATGCGCCGGGCCTGGAAGTCCTCGCAGTTGGAGCAGGAGGAGATCTCCCGGTAGCACCCCTGGCCGGGCAGCCAGACCTCGAGGTCGTGGGTCTTGGCGGCCGAGAATCCCATGTCGCCGGACGAGAGGGTCATGACCCGGTAGGCCAGGCCGAGGGTCTGCAGGACCGCCTCGGCCGAGGCGGTCAGTGCGGCCAGCTCGTCGTAGCTCGACTCCGGGGTGGCGAGGTGCACGAGCTCCACCTTGTCGAACTGGTGCTGCCGGATGAGGCCGCGCACGTCGCGCCCGTGGCTGCCGGCCTCGGCCCGGAAGCACGGTGTGTAGGCGCAGTAGCGGCGCGGCATCGACTCCTCGTCGAGGATCTCGCCGGCGTGCAGGTTGGTCACCGGCACCTCGGCGGTGGGCACGAGGTAGTAGTCGGTGCCCTCGAGGTGGAAGAGATCCTGCTCGAACTTGGGGATCTGCCCGGTGCCCTGGAGCGCCTGCCGGTTGACCATGAACGGGACGTAGACCTCCCGGTAGCCGCGGCCCCGGTGCAGGTCGAGCATGAAGGTGATGAGGGCGCGCTCGAGGGCGGCGCCCATCCCCCACAGCACGGCGAACCGGGCGCCGGCCACCTTGGTGGCACGCTCGAAGTCGAGAATGCCGAGCGCCGGCCCGAGGTCCCAGTGGGCCTTGGGCTCGAAGTCGAACCGGGGCGGCTCGCCCCAGCTCCGCTCGCAGCGGTTCGCGGTCTCGTCCGGGCCCACCGGCACCGAGGCGTGGGGGAGGTTCGGGATGACGAGCTCGAGGTCGGTCATCTCGCCGGCCAGGCGGGTCGCCTCCGTTTCCAGCTCGGCGATGCGCGTCCCGAGCACCGCCATGCGGCCCTTGGCCGCCTCGGCCTCGTCCCGGCGCCCGGACGCGAAAAGCTGCCCGATCTCCCTGGAGCCCCGGTTACGCTCGGCCTTGAGGCCCTCCATCTCCGCCTGGGCCTGCCGCCAGCGGGCGTCCACCTCCAGCAGGCGCTCCAGGGGCGCGTCGCTGTGCCGGTCGGCCAGGGCCTGCCGGACGCGTTCGGGGGAGTTGCGGTACAGCTCTCGGGACAGCATGGGAACCTCCAAGTGCCGAATTGTTCGCTCTTGGGGCGGCGGAGTCAACCTGTCCGTATACTTCGTGCGTGCTGGGACGTGAGCGCTGTGCAGCGGGTGCCTCCGTGGTCGCCTTCGCGGCCCTCGGCGGAGTCCTGGCCGCCACCGGCCT
>JALOLB010000066.1 GCA_025456225.1 Thermoanaerobaculaceae bacterium | reverse complement strand
GGCTGGGAGCGCACCCAGGAGAGCAGGGCGGAGAACAGCAGCGTCAGGAACGACTGGCGCTCCCGCTCGGCGAGGTGGGCGAGGTAGAGGATCGTCGCGCAGGGGGCCTCGGGGGAGCCGGCCAGGGCGTCGATGGCGAGCGGCACGCCGCGGGTCCAGGCGGCGAACGACGGGCTCGCCAGCACGGTGTTGAACGCCAGGAGAAGCTGCTGGCGCTCCTTCGCCGGATAGAACGTCTCGGCGTCCAGCACCCCGAAGCGGCTCACCGGCGGCTGGGCGATCTGGCGGATCAGCTCCGCCAGGTCCATCGCCTGGCCCTGCCGCCAGGCGGCGTCGAGGAGCGTCGCCAGCAGCACGTGGTCGCGGTCCGAGAGCGGGTCGCCGCCCCGGTCCACCAGGGCGAGCAGCCCGGCCGCGGTGCCGTCGAGGCGCGCCCGGGCGCCGTCCGGGTCGATGTCCGGGTCGTAGCCGGCCGGGGCATCGAGGGCCGGCAGCAGGTTCACCGGCGCCACCCCGGAGCCCGGGGTCAACAGCCGCCAGCTCACCGCCTGCTTGAGTTGGGTGATCTCGGCCTCGCCCAGGCCCCACTGGGCGAGGCCCTGGCGCCAGCGGGTCGCCATCGCCTGGGCCGCGGCCGGCCGCTCGGCCGCCGGGGTGCTCACCGGCAGGTAGGGCTGGAAGTCCTCGGGGGCCAGGCGGGGGAACGTCAGCAGCAGGTTGGTGAGGTCGCCCTTGAGGTCGCAGATGAGCAGCGGCACGCGCTGGCGCGCCAGCTCCTCGAGCAGCACCACGGCGAGACCCGTCTTGCCCGAGCCGGTCATCCCGAGGATGACACCGTGGGTCGTCAGGACATCGGCATCCAGCCGCACCGGCTCCGCGGCGCCCGCGGGCACCTTGCCACCGATCAGCAGCTCACGCTTGGCCATCGTCACTCCTCTCGGGGGCGCGCCACAACCACGCGGCCCCGCGCCTCACCGCAACGACGCGATGGTACGGCAGAAAGGTGCCATCCTGGGAGAGGACCCCCGCCGGGAGGATCTCACCGATCGCGTCGAACGGCAGCTCCTGGATCGTCTCCCGCCCCTCCACCCGCACCCGTAGCAACAGCGCGACCCCACCGCTCTCGGCATGCGAGTCCCAGCGCAGCCGGTTCAACAGCTCCCGTACGGTCATTGCCACCACCCACCCTGGCTGAGAGTCGAGAGTTGAGAGTCGAGAGTCATTGCCAACCCCCACCCCGGTCAAGAGTTGAGAGTCGAGAGTCGAGAGTCAAATACCCACCTCCCACTGACTAGAGCACCACCATTATGCCGGACAGGCGGGCCACTCATTCTCTCTCCCGGTCCGAGGCCCGGTTCCATTCTTCGCTTCCGTCTTTGGCTTTGGACTCTCAACTCTCAACTCTCGACTCTTGACTTTCCCCGTCGGCTCTCGACTCTCCACCCCGGGCCGTGGTAAGAAGCGCTCCGTGGCGCGACGACGGTGGTGGCCGGGGTGTCTGGTGCTGGTGGCAGGGGCGGCGGTGGGCCAGACCCCCGACTGGCCGGCGGCCACGTTTGCCGACCCGCTGCGCTTCTCGTCGCTGCCGCTCAATGCCGTGGAGGCGCTGGCGCCGCCCCAGGGTCGCTGGCAGGTGCTCTCCACGAATGCATACTTCAACGTCTGGCAGCTCACCTGGCACACCGGCACGATCCACGAGGGCTGGGATCTCCTCGGCACCCCGCTGACCAAGCTCGAGGTGGACACCCTGGCTGCCAACTTCCCCGAGGACCAGTTCTACCACGTGGACATCGAGGGCTTCCGGAGCGACCTCGTGGCCACCTACGGCTTGCCCCGGGGGCTCGCCGTGGTGCTGCAGGTGCCGTTTATCAGCATCGGGAGCCCCAACTGGGACGCGGTGCCGGAGAACTTCCACGAGAAGGTCGGGATCGGCACGATGCGCCGGGAGTTCTTCCCGCGCGGCCAGACGACGATCTACGTGCGCGGGCGCGGTGGCGCTGTCGAGCGCCTCGACAACCACGAGGCCGGCTCCGGCCTCGGCGACCTCAGCCTTGCCGTCTCGGGACCGGCCGGTCAGTGGCTCGGCGCCGCCCACCGCTGGGCGGTCGCCGTCGAGGCTCCCACCGGCACATCCGAGACGCTCCGCGGGAGCGGCGGCTGGGACGCGGGCCTGCGCTGGTTCGCCACGTGGGGTGAGGGCCGCCGGCAGACCCGGCTGGGCCTCGGCTACACCCGCCTCGACCCCGCCGGGAGCTGGCTGGGCGTGGAGCGTGACGACACCTGGCACGCCCAGCTCGAGCTGCGCCGACGGCTGAGTCGGACCCTGGACTGGCGGGTGGCCCTGCGCTTCGACACGTCGCCCCTTGCCTCCTTCACCGACTCGGACATCGGCGACCCCTCCTTCTACTGGCTCCTCGGCCTCCTGGCACCGGTAGGCCAGGCAGGGTTCGTTGCCTTCGACGTCGGCGAGAACTACCCCCTCACCGCCGAGGTCCCCGACTTCACCTTCCACCTCTCCTTCGGCACCAGCTTCTGACCCACCGGGCGTCACGCCCGTCCAGAGCCCCGCCCACCTCACCTGTTCCCGTCACGGCAGATGCCCGGTACGCGCCGGCCCCCGCCAGCCCGGAGGAGGCGCGACGCTCGTACAATGAACGTCATGCTCAACTGGATCTGGCTGGCGCTGGTGGTGGTCGCGGTGGTGGTGGGTGCGGCGAACGGACGCATGGAGGCGGTGACGAAGGCCGCCTTCGACGGCGCCCGGACCTCGGTGGACATTGCCCTCGGCCTGATCGGCGTGATGGCGCTGTGGCTCGGCGTCATGAAGATCGCCGAGCGTGCGGGGCTCGTCGAGCTCCTGGCCAGGGCGATCCGGCCGCTCGCCCGTCGCCTCTTCCCGGGCGTGCCACCCGACCACCCGGCCCTCGGCGCCATCCTCATGAACCTGGCTGCCAACTGGCTCGGCCTCGGCAACGCCGCGACGCCGCTCGGGCTCAAGGCGATGGCCGAGCTGGACACCCTCAACCCTCACAAGGGCACGGCGTCGAACGCCATGGTCACCTTCCTGGCCCTCAACACCTCCTGCATCACGCTGGTGCCGGCCACCATCATCGGGGTGCGCGTCAGCCTGGGCTCCGCGGCCCCCACGGACATCGTGGCGCCCACCATCCTGGCGTCGGCGTGCGCCACCGTCGTGGCCGCCACTGCCGCCAGGCTCCTGGAGCGGCTGCCCGCCTTCAGGCTCCCGGCGCAGGCGGCGCCGGACCCCCCTGCGCTGGCTGCGGAGGCGTCATGACCCCGACCGGGATGCTCGCCGCCGTCTCCACCTGGGCCATCCCGACCGTCATCCTGCTCGTCGTGGCCGCAGGGGCCATGCGACGGGTCAAGGTCTACGAGAGCTTCGTGGAAGGTGCCAGGGAGGGGTTCGAGGTGGCGGTGCGCATCATCCCGTACCTGGTCGCGATCCTGGTCGCGGTCGGCATGCTGCGTGCCTCGGGCGCCGTCGATCTGCTCGTTGGGGCCGTCGGGAGCCTCACGAGCGCCATCGGGCTGCCGGCCGAGGTGCTGCCGGTCGCGATGCTCCGCCCCCTCTCCGGCTCGGGGACGCTGGGCCTGGTCAGCGAGCTGTCCAAGGTCCACGGCCCGGACTCGTTCGTCGGGCGGCTGGCGGCGACGATGTACGGGAGCACCGAGACGACGTTCTACGTCCTGGCGGTGTACTTCGGCGCCGTCGGCATCACCCGGAGCCGCCACGCCGTGCTGGCCGGCCTGGCTGGCGACCTGGCCGGCCTGGTGGCCGCCCTGCTGGTCTGCCGCTGGCTGTTTACCTGATCTACCTGGTGGGGCGTCCGTCCGTCGCCCCGTGCTGGCGAAGGTAGTCGGCGACGCGCTGGACCGCCGCGGACCCGGATCCCGGGGTCCCCGCCTTCTCGATCTGCGCGAGCACCCTCCCCAGCACGGTGGCGCCGTCGAGGCCCCTGGCGTTGACGTTGGCGCCGCGCTCGACCAGCAGCTTCACCATGTTGAGGTTGCCGAGCAGGGCTGCACCGCCCAGCGGCGTGACACCTCGACGGTCGGCGGCGTCGATCGGGGCCCCGGCACCCAGGAGTGCCTGCGCGGCCCCGGTCGCCCGTCTGGTCATCTCGGCGTCGAAGGTTCCATCTGGCTCGTACTCCTCGAGGATGGCGGCCCAGTGCAGGGCCGTCCGGCCTTCCTCCTTGCCCTGGACATCCGGCCTGGCCCCGTGGGCGAGGAGGAACTGCATCGGCGTGACGCGGACGAGCATGGCGTAGTGGACGAGCAGAGGCTCGCCGTTGGCGTCCACGTCGTTGGGATCTGCCCCCTTGGCCAGCAGTAGCTCGGCCAGACGCCGCGCCCGCCTGGCGGTGTCACCACCCAGGCTGAGGCTGTCGACGGCATGGAGCAGCAGCGGGCCCCAACTGTCGCGTGCCTCCACCAGCCCCGGTTTGGCCTCCAGGATGGCGCCCACCTGAGCCTCGAGGTCGGCCACCGGGGCGGGCCCCAGCGCAAGCCTCAGGATCTGCTCGAAGTCGGGGTTCTCGGACACCGGCAAGGGCTGGGCACCAATAGCGAGCCCGGCCATGGCCAGTGTCACGGCTGCGATGCGAAGACGTCCCATTGCGTTCCTCCCGCTGCGTCACGGCACCCCGGCCCGGCCGCCTCGAGCCGCGCCCGGGATCCGCGCGAGCCAGGCAGGCCCGAGCTGCCTCAGGCCTCAGACCCGCCGTCGCCTCACCAGCTCTGGCGGCACCTCAGCAGAAACGGGCCATCATGAAGACGGTCATGAGCTTCTCGTTCATCTCCCGGAGCCGCCCGGCGACGGTGCGGAGCATTGCGCTGAGGACGTGGTAGGCGAGCTCGAAATCACCGCGAAACAGCCCCTCGAGGTCGTCCCGGTCGACCACCAGCACCTCGGCGCTCTCGTGCACCATGGCGTCGGCGCTGCGCGGCGCACCGTCCAGCACCGCCATCTCCCCGAACACCGCGCCGGCGCCCAGGATTGCCAGGGCCTCCTCGCCGAGGCCGGGAGGATGGCGCGAGATGCGGACCTTTCCCGAGACGAGAATGTACATGCTGCGTCCCGGCTCGCCCTCCGAGAAGATCCGGACACCGGCCGGATGGCGCTCGCGCCGGATGATCGGAGCGAGCTTCTCAAGCTCCTGCTGGCGAAGGTCGCTGAACAACGGCACGGCCCGGATTCGCTCGACGGTCTCCATCCACGCCCCCCTGGCAACCCTAACAAAGGGCACCGCGCCCCGCAATCAGGGAAGGTCGAGCTGCTTCTCGAAGTAGACGGCGCCGGCGACCGGGTTGAAGCGGTACGGAGGGATCTCCACGAAGCCGAGGGACTGGTAGAGGGCCATGGCCTGGCGCATCCAGGGAAGCGTGTCCAGGCGCATGCGGCGGTAGCCCAGGGCCCGCGCGTGGTCGAGG
Source organism: Thermoanaerobaculaceae bacterium (assembly GCA_025456225.1). Lineage (GTDB taxonomy): Bacteria > Acidobacteriota > Thermoanaerobaculia > Thermoanaerobaculales > Thermoanaerobaculaceae > JAAYVZ01. The sequence goes on along the minus strand of JALOLB010000066.1, from coordinate 11,415 downwards.
CTGGCCAGGGCGAGACGTCGTCCGAGCCCGACCCCCCGGAAGGAGTGGCGCACGAACTGGCGCTTCATCTCGCAGATGTCGTCCTCGAACCGCCGGACGCCCACACACCCGGCCGCCTTGCCGGAGATCCGGGCCAGGAGCAGCACACCGCCGGGCGCCGCGTAGGGCCCGGGGAGCCCCGCCACCTCGTGGGCGAACCCCTGGAAGCCCAGGTCGGTCCCCAGCGAGGACGCGTACTCCTTGAAGAGGCCGCGCACCTCGCGCAGCAGCTCCGGGGTCTCGGCGATGAGGATCTCCTCCACGGTCACACCCGTTCCGCGCCACCCGCTATCTTGCCACAGCCTGCTCGGACGCGTCGGGGACGTCAAGGAGCCGCGCCACGATCCCGGCCACCTGACGGGCACCATCTCCCAGTCCCGGTCGGCGGGCCAGCCCAAGGAGGTCGTCGACCCTTCTCACCCACTCCGAGCTCTCGGCCTCGCCGGGACCGATCTCGAGGCCCGCCATGTGCTCCCCGATGAAGCGCTCGAGGTCGGGCGACTCGCGAAAGCGACGGCGCGGCACATACCCCAGCGGCGTCCCGGCGTGAAACGCCTCCGCCACCGTGCTGTAGCCCACCTTGCCGACCACTGCGTCCGCCGCGGCCACCAGGTCGGGGTGGTAGAAGCGGGAGTGATGAGGGAGCAGCACCAGGTTCTCCCGCCACCGGTACTCGTCGGCCCCGCCGGGAATCACGAACGTGACATCCCGCCGCGCCAGCATCGGAGCGAGCACGCCCGGCCGCCACGGCGTCCCGCCCATCGTGACCAGGACCACCGGCTGGCCGTCCCCCACCCCCAGCTCCCGCCGGGTCTGCCCGCGAGCGCTGCGGGGAGGCCGGCTGATCGGCTGCACGGTCTGACCCGGCGCCACCTCGCCGCAGACCGGCTGGCACCGCACCCGCACGGTGGCCAGGCCGAACGCCTGCCCCAGCAGCCGGGCGGGCGGGCGCAGCGCCGGGACCGTCTCGAAATAGGCCTCGTAGATCCAGTCCCAGGTGAAGTTCTCCACCAGCACGGTGGGCAGTCCGGCGTTGTCACCGGCGGCGATCCCCAGGGGCGAGATATCTGCGAGCACCGCCGCGCATCCCAGACGTCGGAGGAGGTCGCCGAGGAGGCACACCGCGGCGGCGTCGAAGGGTACGAACCGGGTCAGGACGCGGGCCGTGGCCTCGGGGTCCTCATCGAGCGTCGTCCGCTGCACCAGCCCGACATCGGTGCGCAGGAGGTGATGCCGGAACCCGCCACCCAGCGACTCGGCAAAGAACCACTCCGGAACCAGGGTGAACACCTCGAAGACGACCTCGGGCCACGCCATCCGCACCGCCTGCATGACGGCGCAGGCCCGGGCCGCGTGCCCGAACCCGTGCGGCGACACGAAGTACGCCAGGCGGGGGACCCCGCCGGCCTCACTGCTCATTACCGGCCGCGCACCAGGGTCGGCAGCACGTAGGTGGGGTAGACGTCCCCGAGGCCGCCGCCGCCGATGTGGGTCAGCCCGGTGGGCACGAGGGCCGAGTCGATGCCGAAGTCGCGGGCGCCGCGAATGTCGGTGCTCAACTGGTCGCCGATCATCACCATCTTGCGCGAGCCCCCGCGCCGCAGCGCCTCCTCGAAGATGGGAGGATGCGGCTTGCCCAGGGGCACGAAACGCGGGTAGTCGCCACTCGGATAACGCAGCGCCATGGCCGCCTCGAGCACCATGGCGATGCTCCCGGCGGTGAGACCGTAGCTGCGCTCCCCGCGGGGAAAGATGAGGTCGGGGTTGGGCAGCAGCAGGTGCAGGGGCTTGCCGGCGTCGAGACGGCGGAACACGGCGGTCAGCACGGCATCGACCGTCTCGAGGAAGGGGAACCCGCTCTCGTCGCACACCGCCACCACCTCGGGATCGGCCTCGTCGACGGCGGGGATCACCTCGCCTCCCGCCTCGGCCACGTAGCGGACCGAGTCCTCGGGCCCCAGCACGATGCACCGGGCGCCCTGCAGCGCCTTGGCCGCGAAGTAGGGCGCGATGAGCGATCCGGAGGTGATGACGCGCCCAGGCGGGATGGCGAGGCCCAGCGAGTTGTAGCGGCGCGAAGCGGCATCCGGCGACCGCGAGGCGTCGTTGGTGAGGATGAAGTACCGCTTGTCGACCGCGTTCATGGTGCCGACCAGGGCGAGCGCTCCCGGCAGCGGCCCGTGCTGGTGGATGAGCACCCCGTAGGAGTCGAGCAGGATCACCTCGTAGCGATCCAGCAGCTCGCCCATGGAGATCTCGCCGCGATACTCGACCTTGTTGGGACCGTCCACGCCTGTCACCACCTCCCCCCACCTTCCAGACCACTCATTCTAGCCTCAGATCGTCGCGATCCAGATATCCGATGACGACCCGTCCGGGCCGCAGGAACCACAGCTCCCACCGCGGCCACCCGGTGAGGCCGAGCGCCTCCCGCACCCCGCGCGCATAGGTCCGACACTGGCTCGCGTAGACCCCGGCCCGTGCCAGGAGCTCCTCGTCGGTGGCCACGTGGTCGGTCTTGTAGTCGACGACCACGAGGCCACCATCGGCGGGGTCGCGGTACAGGAGGTCGATCTGACCCGACAGGTAGCCGACCGCCCCGCTCCGGTCTGGAGGCGTGAGCAGCGGAATCTCGCGCCCCACCGCGTGGCGGGCGACCGCACGCCACCTGGCGGCAAGCGGCGAGGTGCCGAAGCGCGCGAGCACCCTGCGCGCCTCATCCAGGACCTCCGTTGCCGCTCCGGCCGGTGAATGCCATCGCACCCAGGCCTCGAGGGCGCCATCCCTCTCCCGCAGCGCCGCCTCGGCCGGGCGGTCGAGAGGGAGCGTCTCGAGAACCCAGTGGACGGCGGCCCCCACCCACGTGGCGTGCGTGCTGCCGCGAACCTCAGCTGGTCCACGTCGGCCCTCCTCGTCCTCCTCCCGCTGCCGGTCAGCCAGCACCTGCTCGAGGGCCCCGTGCGCCTCGGCGGAGGCGGTGCTCCCGAATGGTCGCGCCATGTGAGCCTCGGCCCGCTGGCGTGCCGCGATGAGCGCCTCGACGTCGTGCCGCGCCCGCGCCACGAGCTCCAGTGACCGCTTCGAGGCGGTCCGAGCCGGCGTCGGAGGCTGGTCCGCGCGGCGGGCGAGCCACACGAAACGGCCCAGCGATGTCTCGGCCGTGTCGCCCTCGCCGGGATCGGGTAGCGCCCGGACCGTCGAGAGTAGCGCCATGTGGGTTCCGGCCCGGGCCTTGCTCCCCGGCACCGGCCAGTTTCCGGCGATCACGAGGCGTCGCCTGGCGCGAGTCATGGCCACATAGAGCATGCGCACAAGCTCCATGTCGGCGACCCTCCGGCGCTGCTGCTGCAGCGCGCGCCACCCCGGCGTCGGGGCGCCCAGCAGCCGGAGCTCCCAGCCATGCGCGCCCTCCCATGCGGCGTCCTTCGGCGGCGTCTCGCGCTGCGAGCCCTTGTGCGCCTGCAGCAGGTAGACGTGGGTGAAGTCGAGACCCTTGGCCCGGTGGATGGTGAGCACTCGCACCGCGTCCTCCGGGGCCGCGGTGGGACGGGCTTCCTCCTCCTCCCGCTCCTCCCGAACCGCCCGGCGGAGCAGCCGCAGCACCGTCTGGGGCTCGCCCGTCCCCGCTTCCAGCCAGGCGGCCAGGCGGCGGAAGAAGCGGCGGAGGTTGGCGACCCGGAAGTGCCCGAGGTAGCGCGCCGCGGCGGTGGCCTCCACGAGCGTGAGCGTGCGCAGTCGTTCCACGAACCGCACCGCCGGCTCGGCTGCGAAGCTCTGCCGCAGCTCGGCCAGGTGGCGAAGCGCCACCTTCAGAACCTCGGGCCAGCCGGCGATGCGCTCGAGCCCCGGGATACCGTCCGGGATCGCCGACACGGCCGCATCCACGACCGCACCGAGCTCCACGAGCGAAGCTGACGACGGCTGCCGCAGCGCCGTCACCAGGTCGGGGAACCGCCGCCGCCACAGCGGCAGCCAGGCGGCATCGGGCACGCCGACCGCCGGGCTCCGCAGCCAGGCCACCAGGGCGACGTGGTCGGTGGGGTCGACCACGGTCCGCACCAGGGCCGAGGCATCCAGGATCTCGCGCCGCTGGTAGTAGGAACGGTCCCGCTCGACGACGAACGGCACCCCGGCACTCCGGAGCACCGCCAGGTAGTGGTCGAGGTCCGAGCTCGATCGCACCAGGATGCCGATGTCGCTCCAGGGCACCCCGGCCTCGGCGTGGAGCGACACCAGGTCGGCCGCGAGCGCCTCGGCCTCGAGCTCCGTGGCGTCCCGGCTGCGTGTCCGACCCGGGGCTGCCTCGGTGGCCCCGGGAGCCTCGCACCGCGACACCCACAGCTCCACCGGCGCCCATCGCCCCTGCCGGAACCCTCCGTCGGAGGCGTTGGCCGCACACGGTGCCAGCGGCTGGAACCCCGCCTGCAGCCCCGGCACCTCGGTCATGAGGGGCCGCATCCACCCCTCCACCGCGTCGAGCACCGTCGGCGCCGACCGGAAGCTCACGGCCAGCTCGCCTCGCTCGCCACCCGCCACGGCGACAACCTGCTCCACGAAGCGGTGGTAGGCCGCCAGGTCCGCGTTCCTCCAGCCATAGATCGACTGCTTGCGATCCCCGACGAGGAAGAGCCCGGGGCGCTCGTCGGGCGGACCTCCCAGTGCCAGCTCCGCCACCAGCTCGCACTGCAGGTGGTCGGTGTCCTGGAACTCGTCGACCAGGAGCTGGCGCACGCCCCGCCGCCAGCGGCGCGTCACCTCGGGGTTCGTCCGCACCAGGGTGGCCGCCCCGCGCAGCAGGTCGTTGAAGGTCACCACGCCCCGCGCCCACAGCCGCTGGCGCACCGCGGAGAGCAGCGGGAACAGGGCTCGTGCCGCCCGCTGCAGCAGCAGCGGCTGCAGGTCGACGAGGTCGACGACAACGTCCAGCAGGCGCGCCGCAGCGGCTGGCAGGGCTTCGGCAGCATCCCCCAGGACCTTCGCCTCGGTTGGACCGGGGCCGTCCTCCGTCCACGTCCGCAACCTCGCGACAACCGACTTCGGCCAGGCCTCCCGCAGCCTGCTGCACGCCCGGTCGAACGCCTCCAGCGTGGAGGAGACGTCCTCCCGCCCCAGGGCCGCGGTGGCCTCGACGGCTGCGAGGACCTCCCGGGCCTTGTCCACGCGGGCGGCACCCTCCAGGCGCCGCCCCACGAGCGCGGCCACCGCACCCGCGGCGGACGTCAGCCGGGCCCCCAGGTCCTGCCGCCAGGACGGTGGAAAGTGGTCCTTCCCGAGAACCTCCGGCGGCACGCCGCTCGTGGCCAGCTCCTGCAGGCACGTGGCGAGCTCCCGCGGCCCGAAGCCCGCGACCGCCAGGTCAACCCAGTCGGGATCGGGACTGCCGCCCAGGCAGCGGGGGGTCGCGTCCACCACCACATCCCGGACCACCTCGTCCAGCAGGTCGCCATCGGCATCCACCACCAGATCGGGGTGCAGGCCCGCCTCGAGAGGGAAGGTCGCCAGCAGCCGGCGGCAGTAGGCGTGGATCGTCGAGACGACGAGCCGGTCCAGGCTGGCCAGCAGATGCGTCGCCCGCGCCGTGACCGCAGCCCCCCGCTCCTCCACGACCTCGGGCAGCAACCATCCAGGGGGCGAACCGGCCGCCACGCAGGCGAGCGTCGAGCCGATCCGCTCGGCCATCTCGCCGGCCGCCGCCTCCGTGAAGGTGATGGCCACCACCCCTCCCAGCACCCGGGCCGCGATCGCATCGGGGGTGATCTCGCGCTCCGTCTGCTCCGCCGTCAGCTCGGAGGCGGCGGACTCCCAGCCCGGCCCGAGCGACCAGGCCACCACCCGTGCCACCAGCGTGGCGGTCTTGCCGGTCCCGGCCCCGGCCTCGATGACAACTGGACGCACGAACTCGGTCTGGGCGAGCTTCCGGGCGGCCGCATCCGCCGCCTCCAGGACCTCCCAGCGCGGGTCGCTCATGCGTCACCCTCCCCGTCGTCCCGGGCCTGCAGATTCCAAAGCTGCGCCGCCGACGCGCTCACGCCGTCATCGCCTCCGCCCGCGACCCACGCGCGCAGGCGCCGCCGCATGCCGGAGTCGTACTGCACGCAGGTCTCGCGCATCTCGCAGAACCTGCAGGCAGGCCCCGGCTCACGCCCGGCAGGGTCGGTCAGGCGCGGCAGGAAGACGCCGGAGTCCCACGCCCCCAGGAGCACGCTCACGGCCGCATCGAACCCGCTCATGGCCGTTGCATCCCGACCCTCCACGGACTGGTCGCGTATCGCGTCGGCCAGGTCGGGGCCCAGGTACAGGTAGCGGCCCAGCCCCCCCTCGCCGGCGGCCCGGGCATAGGCAGCAGCCTGGAGGGCTTTCCCGCTCCGAATCGCCTCGTGCAGGTGCTTCCGTCGCGTCTGCCCCCCGCTCGCATCCGAGATCGGCTTCCCGGTCTTGTAGTCGGTGCCCGTCACACCTCCGCCGGGAGCGCGGTCGACCCGGTCACACGCGAACCGGAGCGAGCGAGGCCGCCCCTCGGCGTCCTGCACCACGACCCGCCCGGGCACCTCCACGCCCAGCACGGCCGGAGCGCCCCCTGACCAGTCGATCCGCCCCGCCACCTGCAGCCAGGCCTGGGCGCGCCGGGTCAGGGCCAGCACCAGCCCCGCCGGCCATCCACCCTCCCGGCGTGCCACCTCCACGGCCACGCCAGCAGTCAGTGTCTCGAGGCGCGCCGGGGCGGGCCACGCCGCCTGGCGCGGTACGCCGCCAATGGCCTCGTCCCATCGGGGCAGGGTCCCGGCCGGATCGCCAGCGATCACCGCCAGGGCGCCGTGGACGACGCTCCCCACGAGGTGACTGGCGAACCCGCCCAGCTCCCCGAGAGGATCCCAGGGCGGCTCGATCCTGAGGACCCGGCGCAGGAACGTCCGCCAGGGACAGTTGCTCATGGCCTCCAGGGTGGTGACGAAGAGCATGCCCTCCATCTCGCCCCCCGGACCGAGGGTGCCCACCAGCCCGAGGTATGGGCTGGGAGCCGACACGACCTTCCAGCCCTCGACCGGATCGACCTCCTCGAGCACGCTGCGGCGAGCCGCAGCCAGGGAAGGCGCGCGACCGGCCACCCCCTGGTCCCCCTCGTTCATTGCCAACGCGAGAGTCTCTACCCACGCCTCCCGATCCCCCACCAACCCGGCTGCCACCGCGTGATCGAGCCCGATCGCAGGCCCACCGCCCGGGGCGCAGGGCGTGGCGTCGAAGCGCTCCACCACGATCTCGGGCCTGGCGAGCCGCAGCCGCTGGACGAGCGGCGAGGGGGGAACCACCCGAGCATCGTCGTCGGCGGCCTGCCACGCCAGCGTCACGTGAGCTGCCGCCCCGAGGAGGTGGGCGAACAGGTACCTCTCCTCGTCGTGACCACCGGCCTTCACGTGGAGGTCCGGAAGGATCGGCAGCAGCGACGCGCGGATCCAGTCCGGCAGCAGCGGGTCCTCCCTCACGACTCGCGGGAAGACGTCCCGGTTGAGGCCCATCAGAAAGAGGTGCTCGAACGTCAGGCCCCGCGCCTGGGTGACCCCGAGCACCCTCACTCCGGCTCCCGGCCCTCCGACCGCTTCCCGACCCGCGCCGGCCAGGGCCCGCCGCATCAGGAGCACGAGCTCGTCCCACTCCAGATCGAGGTCCGCCGGCAGCGATCCGGCGAGGTTGGCGAGCACCGCCTCGATGCCTTCCCGGCCTGCTCCCTGGAGCCCGAGCACCTCATCCACCAGGCACCGCACGCTCTGGAGGTGCCTCGCCACCGTGGCCGTCCGTCGGGAGCCGAGCACGCCGCACACCCGGCGGGCGGACTCGACCGCACTCTCGAGGCAGCTTCGGGATACCCAGCGGCGGCGGGCCACCAGACGAGTCGCCTCGCCACTGTCCTCGGTGTCGAGGCCCGTGCGGACTGGCAACGCGAACCTCTCGCCTCCGCCGAGCAGCTCCGGCACGTCGAGGTCGGCGATCTCGCCCACGGTCGCCGCGCCTGCCAACCGCAACGCGAGCCGCAGATCGTCCACACTCTCCGTTGCCGTGGTCGCGGCCAACCACGTGTCGAGCCTCGTGCCTGCTCCTCGCTGGAGGAGCTCCGAAAGGGCCGCCAGTTGCCGGCACGACGGACCAACCAGGCCCTTCCCACCCTCGACGGTGAAGGGGACTCCGAGACGTCGCCACACGACCGACAGGGTCGCCTCCCAGGTGGCTACGTGGCGTGCCACGACGCCGATGTCCTCCGGGAAGACTCCCTCCTCCAGCAGCGCCTTCACCGCGGCCCCCACCGCCCGGATCTCGCCCTCCACACCCTCGGCGGCCAGCCCGTCCAGGGTGGGCGGTGCTTCCGGACCTTGCGACACGACACCCTCGCCACGCGAGCCGGCCAGCCGCTCCCGCAGCCTGCGGGTGAACAGGAACCCGCTGTCCCGCTCGCCCGGCCTCGCAGCATCCTCCGGCTCGTCCACGAAGACCCTCGCCAGGCACTCCCGGACGATGGCCTCCAGAAGGTCCAGGGCCAGGCCCGTGGCCTCGGCGAAGCCGTGAACGAGGACGGCTCTCGACGGCAGCAGGTCGGGGCCGCGCCCAGCCAGGAGGGCGGCGGCCCGCTGCCAGAGCGCGGTGCTGCCCCCAACTGCCAACCGGTCGGCTGCCTCCCCCACCTCCGCCGCCACCGCCACGACGGCCCGCACCCGATCCAGGACCGGCTCGCCGGGCGGGCCGAGCGCTGCCAGCCGGTCCAGCACCGCCTCCTCGTGCGCCAGGCGGAAGCCGGCGTCGAGCAGGTCCCGGACGGCTCCGGTGAGGGGGCGCCAGCCGTCGTCCAGGGAGCCGAGCGCCTGTCGGAGAGGCACCTGCGCCGTCGCCGCACGACCGACCAGGACCTCGAGGAGCTCCGCGCCAGCGGGAAGCGGTTCGCCGGCGCGCTCGAGGATCTCCGCTGCGGCCCCCCGCAGCGTCTGGACGCGCACACCGAGGCAGGCCCCTCCCTTCACCAGACGAGCCAGGAGATGCTGGCGCAGGCACCTGGATGGGACGACGACACGCACCGGCAGGATGAGACCCCGTTCCGAGGAGGAGAGGCGAAGGCGCTCGACCTCCGCCAGCAGGGCGTGCTCGCATGTGCGTGCGCCACGACCCAGCAGGACCGCCGGAGTGGGACCTTCGTCGCCGGTCATCGCATCCTCGCTCGGGCCGACGCGCGCAGCCGCACCGACCCGCCGGAAGCGTAGCACCCGCCCACGGCCACCTTGACACGCCCTGACCCCTGTGGCAGCATCAGCAGGGCACACCGCCGTGGGCGGGTAGGGGTTGTTTTCTCGGAGGAGGTCGGGCGTTGGCGGAAAAGCGTCACAGCACAATCATCATCGTCCCGCATGCCCATGGCAAGGTGTACAAGCTGCACCTCTCGCCGGTGGTGCTCAAGGCGCTGGTGGTGATTGGCATCGTGACCGGCATCCTCACCATCGTCTCCCTGGCCGGGTCCAGCTCCTTCCTCCAGCAGCGTGCCGCCTATCGCTCGCTCCAGCGCGAGAACAAGCAGCTCAAGAAGACCAACCAGCGGCTCGCCGAGACTGTCAGCCAGGTACAGTCGCGTCTCACGCAGTTCGAGCAGCGCACCAAGTCGCTGGCGCTTGCCGCCGGCATCCCGGACCTTCTCGTTTCGCAGCTCGACGCGCCACGCAACGGGCCTGGCAGCGGCGGGCCGAGCAATCGGCTCGATATCGAACCCGAGACCCTCGTGCGTCGCCAGGAGGCCCTCGACCAGCACCTCGAGCAGGTCGAGCACAAGCTGTCCGAGCAGGCCGTCATGCTCTCCCATACACCGGTTCTGGCCCCCGTGGTCGGCGTGATCATGGATGGCTTCGGCCCGCGCCTTCACCCCATCACGCGTCAGCCCGACTTCCACGAGGGCCTTGACATCTCCGCAGCTATCGGCACCCCGGTCGCCGTTCCGGCGGACGGCATCGTGGTCTTCGCGGACCGCGAGACAGGCTATGGCAAGGTCGTCAAGGTCAACCACGGCTATGGCTTCACGACCCTGTACGCCCACCTCGATCGTTTCTCCGTGAAGCCGGGCCAGAAGGTCACCCGCGGGCAGCTGATTGCACGCGTGGGCCTGACCGGCCGCACAAGCGGCCCGCATCTCCACTACGAGGTCTGGAAGGACGGGGAGCGGCAGAACCCGCTTCACTACATCCTCGACGCGTACTGAGGCCCAACCCAGGCAATGCACACCCAGACCCCTCAGGTGCCGTTGGCATGGCGCCTACTCGACCAGTCGTTCTGCATCACCCACTGTCACCGGGGCAGCACCCCTGCACAGCCCTGCCAGGGTGCGGCGCGACCGTTCCTGGTGCTCGGCGACGGTGACGACACCACCGTCGTCTCGATCAGTCCCGGACCAGTGAATCCAGCCGACCAGGCCACACCAGGCGCGCTGTGGCGCGCCCTCCTGCTCGACCACGCCGACGTGTCCCTTCCCACCCGCATCCTGGCTCGAACCTGCATGGCCCTGGATGCCGCGGGCGTGCCTCTGGCGCTGGCGAGCTTGCCTGGGCAGACCATGCTGCTCTTTCCTGCCACCCTGGCGGGCCGGGCGCTCGCCGCCCTGCACCAGGCTGGCGTCGATCGCATCACGATCTGACCAGGCGCGCCGCACCTCGGCCCGTCGCTCCCACAGCACCGCCAACGACCTCACTTGGTCGTCGCCGAGGTCCTACCGGGCGGTCCATTCGGCACTCGATGATCGGGTTGGGTCCACCACAAAGCGAAAGCCCCGTGGTTTCCCACGGGGCTTTCATACTTCCCGGCGGCGACCTACTCTCCCAGACCGTTACCAGCCAAGTACCATCGGCCCAGAGGAGCTTAGCTTCCGTGTTCGGAATGGGAACGGGCGTTTCCTCCTCGGTATGACCACCGGAAAAACTTCCAAGACTTCACAACTCAAATGGGCTTCCAGAGGCTGTGCACGCAAGAAAATCGGGAAAGAGTGTGGTCAAGCCGCACGGCCGATTAGTACGGGTCAGCTACACGCGTCACCGCGCTTCCACCTCCCGCCTATCAACCTGGTCATCTACCAGGGGCCTTCAGGGGCTTACGCCCGGGACACCTAATCTTGAAGTTGGCTTCCCGCTTAGATGCATTCAGCGGTTATCCGATCCGGACACAGCTACCCAGCGCTGCCGCTGGCGCGACAACTGGCATACTGGAGGTCCGTCCGTCCTGGTCCTCTCGTACTAAGGACAGCTCTTCTCAAGTGTCCTCCGCCCACACCAGATAGGGACCGAACTGTCTCGCGACGTTCTAAACCCAGCTCACGTACCGCTTTAATCGGCGAACAGCCGAACCCTTGGGACCTGCTTC
>JALOLB010000065.1 GCA_025456225.1 Thermoanaerobaculaceae bacterium | reverse complement strand
AGGGCCGGCACCTCGAGGTCGGTGAGCTGCTGGAGCTGGCCGGCGCCAGCGGTCAGCGGCACGTGGTGGTCACCGGCGGCGAGCCGCTGCTGCAACGCGAGGTGGCCACTCTCACACTCGACCTGCAGCGTCGGGGGCACCACGTGACGGTCGAGACCGCCGGGACGGTGTTCCGGGAGGTGGGGTGCGATCTCCTGTCTCTCTCGCCCAAGACCGGCAACTCGGATCCGTCGGGATCCTGGCTCGACCGGCACCGGGCGCGACGGGGTGACCTGGAGCCCGCGCGGGGGTTGCTGCGGCTGTGCCCGGAGCATCAGGTCAAGCTGGTGGTGCGGGACGAGGCCGATGCGGCGGAGCTGTTGGCGGTGGTCGAAGGTCTGGGGGTGGACCCGGGGCGCGTCATGCTGATGCCGGAAGGCCGGACCGCGGCCGAGGTGGCGGCCCGGGCGCCGCAGGTGGCGGCGCTGTGCCTCCGTCTGGGGTGGCGGTTCGGTCCGCGCCTGCACCTGGAGCTGTTCGGCGCGGGTCGGGGCGTGTAGGGACGGGAGGGAAGGAGGACGGATGGGCTGGACCAGATGTGTGCGTCGCGTGTGGATGGGCCTGGCCCTTTTTGTTCTGCTGCTCACGCCGGCCGCCCGGGCGCAGGCCCCGAAGGCCCGGCAGGAGGGCGTGAATGCCGGTCTTGGAGCGCCTCCAGCCACTCTTGTCCGTCGCTCGCCGGCTGCGACGTGGCGATCATTTCTGACCCTCTCGGAGAACCGGTCCTGGGCCGAGGCCGCGCACCTGCTGGACCTCTCGGCGGTGCGGGAGAGCGACCAGCGCCAGGTGGGCGAGCAGGTGGCCGAGCAGCTCGCGCAGGTCCTGGCGCGCCTGGGGGCGAGGCGCGACTCGGTCACCACCGAGGACCCGGAGGGTCCGGTGGTGACTGGCACGCCGGTCGATCACGTGGTGGCGGCGAGCTTCAATCGCGCGGGGATCACGGGAGAGGTCGTCCTTGACCGGGTCGAGGACCACGTCCGCGGCGAGAAGGTCTGGCTCTTCTCGGTCCAGACCGTGTCGAGCGTCCGGTTCTGGCACCGCGTGCTGGTCAAGGGCGAGAAGGCCACGGGCGCCGAGCCCGTCAATCCGGGTCTCGGGGCGGTGCCCTCGGAGGTGCTGCGGGGCACGCCACGGGAGACCATGGCCGGGTTCTTCGACGCCTGGCACGCGGGGCGCTTCGACCTTGGAGCGTTCTATCTCGACCTCGGAGCCATCCCGCCCGACCAGCAGGCTGCCGAGGGGGCCCGTCTCGCCCGGAGGCTCAACCTGGCCCTGCAGCGAACCCTCTGGCTGGACCTCGACACGGTCTCGAACCTGCCCCTGGGCGCGCCCGAGGCGGGGATTCCCGAGAACGAGGAGCGCCTGGGGACCGTGAAGCTCGGCCGGCGCGAGGTGGAGCTGCGGCTGTCCCACCGGTGGGATCCGGAGCTCGGCCACGTGTGGCTGGTCTCCCAGGCCACCGTGAGCCTCATCGACCGGTTCTACAAGGCCCACGGCTACGGCTGGCCGGGCGACCACGCGCCGGTGGTGCTGTTCTCGGTGAGCTTCGGGGGCCTCCAGCTCTGGCAGTGGGCGACCCTCCTGGTGGCGCTCGGCGTCGGCTGGGTCCTGAGCCGGCTGCTCGGGCACTGGCTGGTGCGCCTGGCCGCCCGCCTCGCGGCCCGGACGACCGTGACCTGGGACGACGCCCTGGTGAGGGCGTTGGACGGCCCGACGGGGTTGGTGCTGTGGTCCCTGGTGCTGGTGGCCGTCTCGCCGTGGGTGGGGCTCTCGCCGACTGTCAGACAGGTGGTGTTCACGATCTGCAAGCTGCTTGGGGTCTTTGGCTTCGGCTGGATGGCTCTGAGGCTGGTGGACACCACCGCCGAGCACATGCGGCAGGGCTCTGGCGTGGACAACAAGGTCGGCATGGGCTTCGTGCCGATCTTCGTGCGCTTCGGCAAGGCGCTGGTGTTCGTGCTCCTGGCGCTGCTCTCCCTGGACGTGATCGGCATCAACGTTGTTGGGGTGATGGCCGGGCTCGGCCTGGGCGGCCTCGCCGTCGCCTTCGCCGCCCAGAAGACACTGGAGAACGTCTTCGGGGCCGTGGCCATTGCCGGCGATCGCCCGTTCCAGATCGGCGACTTCGTGACCATCGGCACGGACCAGGGGACGGTGGAGGACGTCGGCATGCGCTCGACCAGCCTGCGGACCCTGGCGCGGACGCTCGTGTCGATCCCCAACGGTGTGGTCGTGGCTGGGCGGATTGAGAACTACTCGGCGCGGGATCGCATTGTCTACAACCCGACGATCGGGCTCACGTACGACACCAGGCCAGGGCAGCTCAGGGCCGTCCTCGACGGATTCCGAGAGGTGCTGCGTGCCCACCCCAGGGTCTTCCAGGAGAGCTTCCGGGTGCGGTTCCGCGCCTTCGCCGACTCGTCCCTCAACGTCGAGGTGCTGTGCTGGGTCGCCACCGGTGACTTCGACGAGTACCTCGAGGTTGTGGAGGAGCTGAACTTCTCGTTCGCCGAGGTGGTCGAGAAGGCCGGCAGCTCCTTCGCGTTCCCGACCCGCACCGTGGTCGTGCGCCAGGGGGGTGACCATGGCCTTGCGTAGGGTGCTCGCCGGTGTGCTTGTCCTCCTGGGAGTGGCGGGCGCCTCGGCCCAGGGTTTGCCGGGCTCGGTGGAGGTGGGCGTCGCCACGGGCCGGCTGTACGGGGGGAACCTGGCCGCCGGCGCCACCCGGGCCTTCGACGAGAAGACGACGGTTGACGACGACATCCTGAAGGGAGCGTGGCTCGGCACCCAGCTCACCCCGGACTGGGGCCTCGAGCTCGCGGTGCGGCGGGCCAGCACGAAGCTGACCGCGGCCGCGCCGGGGGTCTTCTCGTCGCGCCCGGCGCTCGCAGGCCTCGACATCGCCACGGTCGAGGTGATGGCGCTCCGGGTGTTCAGGCTCGGCTCGTTCCACCCCTACGCCGGCGCCGGCCTCGGCATTGCCAACCTGGACATCGACGTGCCGGATGAGAGCCTCCGCGACAACGACCGGGTGAGCCTGGCACTGGCGGGTGGGGCGCGCTTCTACCTCGCCCGCTGGGTTGGCCTCCGCTTCGACGTGCGGGGACGCGGCGTGTACCTCGGGGCGCGGTGGGAGGGTGACGAGGGCTGGAACGACCATGGGCGGTGGCTCGTCAACGGCGAGACGCAGCTCGGCCTGTTCTTCTCGTTCGGAGGCTGACAATGCGAGCAACCACCGCACTGGTCCTGGCGCTGATGGCGCCTCCGCTGGCCGGGCAGACGATCGACTGGCGCAGCTCGTTCCTGTTCTACGGCGACAACACCGAGTTCTTCACCCCGTACCGTACCGGCGAGACGATCCTGGGCTCCTCGTTCACCACCACCCTGGCGTTCGGCGTCGGGCCGCGCAGCGAGGTGGTGGCGGGGGTCTTCGGCGACGTGCGCAGCGGCAGCGAGGAGACCCTCGACGAGGTCAAGGCGGTGCTGTCGTTCCGTCACCGCACCCCCACCTCGCTCGGCGTGCTCGGCACCCTGGTCACCGAGAACCGCCACGGCTACCTGGAGCCGATCCAGGCCACGACCCTCGAGCTGACCCGACAGATCGAGCAGGGCCTGCAGTGGGTGGAGACCCGGGAGCGCTGGCGGGGCGAGGCGTACATCAACTGGCAGCACCTCAACACCTCCGACAGCCGCGAGGTCTTCGACTACGGGATCGTGGCGAGCTGGCGGGCCTGGCAGTGGCTGCGCCTCGAGGGTCAGCTCCACGGGCTGCACCACGGCGGCCAGCTCCACGAGGTCGGCGCGGTCTCCAACAACCTGGTGGAGGCTCTCGGCGCGCGCGGCGAGTGGGAGCTCGGTGGCACCCTCTCGGGGCGGGTTGCGGCGTTCGCCCTGCGCAGCGAGGGGCGGGTCGATCCCGAGCGGGACACCCCGGAGATCACCGGGAACGGCCTCTACATCCGAGGCGGCCTGACGTTCGGCCGCATCGGCGAGCTGTCCGCGATCTGGTGGCAGGGCGAGGACTTCATCTCCGTCGAGGGCGACCGCAACTACTCCTCGGTGGGCAGCGACGGCGTCTACTACCGCTCGGACCGGTCCTACCAGGAGCTGGCGTTCGTGCACCGCCGCCGGCTGGGCGAGCGCATCGAGCTGGATGCCGAGGCGCGGCTGCACCGGATCGACGGCGACTTCGACTACTCCTACCGGATCGTCGTGCGGGCGCCGTTCGAGCTGAAGCTCAAGTAGGGCAGACACTCCTGTCTGCCATGTGGGGCAGACACTCCTGTCCGCCATTCCCTGGTTGGCAGGCAAGAGTGCCTGCCCCACAGCTTGACAGGAGCGGGGCGGTTGCTAGCCTGGGGGCAGGATGTCGGCTCAGCGGCGAACTGCCGTGCTTTCGGTCCTGCTGCCGCTCGCAGCAGTCGCTCTGGTGTGGCTCTTCCTCGTCACCTACGGCACGTGGAACCTGGTGGGGGAGGAGTGGCTCTCGGCCACCTACGACTCACTGGCGCGGAGCCTGCTCCGGGGGGAGGTAACGGTCGACCCGGATGCCATCAAGTGGGAGGGCATCAAGGTCGGCGACAGGGTCGTCGCCTATCACGCGCCGTTTCCAGCCTTGCTTCGAGTCGTCCCGAATCTACTGTTTCCAGACATGTACGGGAAGTGGTCCCGGTTCTCGTGCCTCCTCGCCGCGCTCCTGGCCGGAGGCGCGTTCAGCGCGCTCATCCTGCGCGCCGCGTCCGGCAATGCGGGCCTCACCAACCGGCAGCGCGCCTGGCTGGTCGGCTGGTCCGTTGCCGGCTTCGGGCTTGCATCCCCGATCGTGTACCTCATCAGCACGGCCCGGCTCTACCACGAGCCCATCCTGTGGGCGCTGGCCTGGAGCCTGATCGGGACATTCCTGACCTGGGAGCTGCTACGAACCGAGGACCCGTCAGCGTGGGCACTGGTCGGCCTCGCGCTGTGCGCGTCGGCGGGCATGCTCACGCGGCTGGTATCGGGCGTGCCTCTGGCGGTCATCTGGGTGCTCATGGCGGCGGTGTGGTGGCGGCGGCTGGCGACGCGGAAGGGAGGAACCCATGTCAGGCGCCTGGTGCCGGTCCTCGCCGGTGTCGCGGTCCTCGGAGCCGCCGTCGCCTTCACGGGCTGGTACAACCAGGCCCGGTTCGGCTCGATCTGGAAGGTGCTTGACTACAGGGGGTTCTATCTCGACCCGACGGCTGTCGGCGGCGAGTTCGATCCGCGTCGCCTGCCATCGGGGCTCGTCAACTACTTCGGGTTCTTCCCGTCCTACTTCTCCTCGGAGCCGCCATTCCTCCGCATGGCGCCGTCGCTGTACCTGGACCCGGCGGTGTTCATCGAGTGGAAGGAGGAGACCATCTCGCTGCCGTTCGGAGCGAGCTGGCTGGTCGTGGGGGGGGTGCTGGGGCTGGTCGCCGCCGGGAAGCGCCGACGCTGGACCGAGCTGGTGGTCACCCTCCCGTTCGCCGCGCAGGCCGTGTTCATCCTCGGGTTCTACTTCATCACCCAGCGGTACGAGGGGGAGCTGCTGCCCTGGCTGCTGTGCTGCTACGCCCTCCACGTCGCTCACTGGCGCTTCGATGGGTCGCCTGGGAGGATTCTGCTGCGGGTGTTGCCGGCCATGGTGTGCCTCTCGGCGTTCGCCAGCGTCGCGTCCACCCTGGACTTTCACATGCGGCTCAGCGGCGACACTCCGCACTCCTACAAGCTGCGCCTCAACCGGATCCTGTGGCCCCGGCCGCGCTTCGAGGCCTGGAACGGTCACCGCATGTACCTCAGCGATCTCGCCCCGGTCTCCACGACCTTCAAGCTCGGCGAGATGGGGCTCGACACGAGCTTCGACGGAAAGGTCCTGGAGGTGCAGGGCCTCCTCCTCCCGAAGGGACTCGGGATGCACGCGGTGGGCATGGCGGTCTATCGGGTGCCGGAGGGTGCCGTCGCCCTGGAGGCGTTGGTCGGGATGCCCACGGCCTGCCCGGGCTCGAAGGGGAGCGTGGTCTTCGAAGTCCTCGACCAGGACGGAGGCGAGCTCTTCACCTCGGGGATCATCCGCAACGGCGAGCCGGGGCGGGTCATCCGAGTCCCCCTGCAGGGTGTGCGCGAGGTCACTCTGAAGGTGGGCGACGGCGGGGACGGCATCGACTGCGATCACGCCCCGTGGGGCGAGGTGGCGTTCCTCGTGCCATGAGGGCGGGAGTGGACGGTCGAAGGTCGAAGGTCAAGAGTCGAGAGTCGAGAGTCGAGACTGGGAAGACGAAAGACGAGAGACGAAAGAGGGTGGCGTTTTCGGCTTGAGGCCTTCAGCCTGGATCTTCGACTTGGGATGGGCTGTGCCAGGTCGGGTCAGCGGGGATCGAAGGAGAACGCGTCCGGCAGCAGGTCCCGCACGGTGACCACGGTGTGACCGGGCGGGTCCGGCGCGGTGAGCACGATCTGCAGGTCGAGCCCGAACTCGGCAAGTACCTGCCGACAGGCGCCACAGGGCGGGAGGCCCACCTGGGGGCCCACGACCGCCACGACGGCAGGCCTGGCGCCGGCCACCACGGTGGCCGCCAGGGCGTTGCGCTCGGCGCACACGGTGAGGCCGTACGAGGCGTTCTCCATGTTGCAGCCCTGGAATACGCGGCCGTCCTCGGCCAGCACGGCGGCCCCGACCTGGAAGTGGGAGTAGGGCGCCCACGCGTGGTTCTGGGCCTCACGGGCGGCGTTCAGCAGGCGTTCGATGGTCAGGGGGGCCAGCTCCATGCTCACCTCGATGGGGCGATCGCGCGGCTTGACCAGCCCGCGATCTCCCGTGTACCCTCGGCCCGACCGTGGCGCCTGCCGGGACGAGTAAGCCCCGATTATACAGGAATTTCGACACGGGTCGGGGCGGCGCGCCAGCGCCCGCTCGGCCGGCCCGCCTCAGAACGGGCGCTGCGGTCCGGAGGACGACGTGGCAGAGCCCAAGCTGCTGGAACGACCCAGGATCTCGGCGGTCATCACCACCTTCAACGAGGAGCGCAACGTCGCGGCGTGCATCGAGTCGCTGCTGTGGTGCGACGAGGTGGTGGTGGTCGACTCGTTCTCCACCGACCGCACGCCGGAGATTGCCAGGTCCTACGAGAAGGTGCGGTTCCTGGAGCGGAAGTACTTCGGCTCGGCGTCCCAGAAGAACTGGGCGATGGACCAGGCGCAGCACGAGTGGATCCTCATCCTGGATGCCGACGAGCGGTGCACGCCGGAGCTGCAGGCGGAGATCGAGGCGACGATCCGCGACCCGCGCGGCACCGAGGCGTTCATCATCACCCGGCGTGTCTACTTCATGGACCGCGTGATTCGATTCTCCGGCTGGCAGCACGACCGGGTGGTGCGGCTGGTCAAGCGGGGCGCTGGCCGCTACCCAAACAAGCGCGTCCACACCGACATGAAGACCCGCGGACCCGCGCGGGTGCTGCGTCACCCGATGCTGCACTTCATGATCGAGAGCTTCGACCAGTACCTGCCGCGGATCGTCAAGTACGGCTTCTGGGGCGCCGCCCAGGGGTGGAAGACCGGCCGCGCGTCCGGCTTCTGGCAGGTCTTCGGCCGGACGCTGTGGCGCTTCCTGCGGATGTACGTCTTCCAGCTCGGGATCCTGGACGGCATGCCGGGGCTGGTGTTCTGCATGCTGCAGGCGTTCGGTACCTACCTCAAGTGGGCGATCCTCTGGGAGTGGCGCCAGAATGCCAAGCGCGGACACGAGCCCGCACTCCCGGCGTTCGAGGAGGACGAGGAGGTCTGGTCCTGGGAAGGCGACACCCCCGACGGCGCGACGCCGCCCGCGACTACCTGACCTCCGCCGCCCTGTCGAGACGGCGGAGGAACGCGTCGGCGTTCTCGAACCCGGTCAGTCTGGTCCCGTCGACCTCCCGGCCACCCCGGTAGAAGACGATGGTCGGCACGCCGGCGACCTTGTAGCGGGCCCGCAGGGCGTCCGTGGCCGGGGTGCTGGAGGTCAGGTCCACCTTGAACAGCGCCATCTGGCCGAGCCTTGGCGCCACCCGGGCCTCGGAGAACGTGAGCTTGTCCAGCTCCTTGCACGGAAGGCACCAGTCCGCGTAGAAGTCGAGGACCACACCCTGGCCGGAGCCGATCGCCGCGGTGACCGCCGCCTCGTCGTAGGGCTTCCACGGCAGCTCCGCCCTGTCGCCGCCGCCCCGGGCCGGGGCGAGGAGCACCCCCGCGACGATGAGCGCGGCGCTCGCCAGGCGCATGAAGCGGTCGATGGCGGGCAGCTCCTGCCCGGGGCGGGCGATCACCAGGAGGTAGAGCCCGCCGAGGCCGAGGGCCAGAGCCAGCAGCCAGTCACCCCAGGGTCCAGGCAGCAGCGGCTTGAGGAAGTAGGCCGCCAGGCCGATCAGGAGCACGCCGAAGAGCTTGCGCACGCCCAGCATCCAGGCGCCTGAGTTGGGGAGCCTGTCGAGGGCGCCGGTGAAGATGGCCAGCAGCAGGTACGGCACGCCGAGGCCGAGGGAGAGCACGAAGAACAGCAGGAAGCCGAGGAGGGGATCCTGCCGCTGCCCCACGTAGGTGAGCAGACCCAGCACGAACGGTCCGATGCACGGCGCCGCCACGAGGCCCACCACGAGGCCCATGACCAGCGACCCGCCGAGACCGCCTCGGCCGCCCGAGAGGTTCATGATGAAGCCGGGCACCTGGAGCTCCCACAGCCCGAACATCGACGCTGCCAGGGCCAGCATCACCAGGACGATCAGCCCGACGACCCAGGGCGACTGGAGGGCGGCGCCGAACAGCTTGCCGCCGATCGCGGCGGCCACGCCGAGCGCCGAGTAGGTCACCGACATCCCGAGCACGTAGGCGATCGCCAGCGGCCAGGCGGCCCTGGCGCCCTGCTGCTTCTGGGCGAGGAAGAAGCTGATGGTGATGGGGATCAGCGGGTAGACGCAGGGGGTCAGGTTGAGGGCGAGGCCGGCCAGGAAGGTCAGCAGGAGCTGCAGCCAGAGGCCGGCGGCGGCGAAGCGCCCACCCGAGCCCTGGCCCGAGCCCAGGTCGGCGGGCGGGGTGGCCGCAACCTCCGCGGCGCCGGCGACAGCGGGATGGCCCACGGAGAACGCGACGTCGGCGGGGGGCAGGCACTCGCGGTCGTTGCACGCCTGGGCGCGGACCGTGGCCTTGATCAGCGTGCCCTGCGCGGCGTCGGCCGGGATCGTCACAGGGATGCGCACCACGAAGGAGCCCTCGTGGACGGCCACGGGCTCCTCGGAGAACTCGAACCGCGCCTTGCGGTGGGGCGGGTACACGGGCGCGCCCACCTGCCAGCCGGTCGGTGCCTCGACCTGGACCGTTGTGGCAATGAGGTCCTCGCTGAGGGGTGCGTGGGAGTTGACGTGCCACCCATCCTGGACCGTGACGCTGACGGCCAGAGTGTAGGCACCGGGCGTCGCTGACGGGTCGCGCTGCCAGCCCGCGGTCGCGGAGAAGACCACCTCGGCGGCGGTGGCGGCCGAGGCCAGGAGAACTGCAGCAATCGCAAGGATGGTCAGGCGTCTCACGGTTCCTCCAGCGTCACTTTGGCAGCCGCCAGGCCCTGCGGCAGGCCAGACGGTGTGCTGTGCAACTCCGGTGCCGGCCGGTTGATCTCGGCCTCACCAGGTGACGTCGACCTTGATGGGCTTGCCCGAGAAGCGCGACACCAGCACGTTCCGGTTGCGCTTGCCGTACAGGTAGAGGTCGCGGGTCAGGCGCACGTCGTCGATGCAGTACTTCTCGATGAGGTCGAGGCGCCCTTCCTTCCACCAGGCGAGCGCCTGGAGGCCGTCGGCGGTCTTGGATGCCCCGAGGGTGGCCTGGACGACCGAGTCGAGCTTGGGCCGGAAGCCGAGCTTGCCCTGGAGCTCCAGCATGATGTCGAGAGTCGTGACGGTGCGCCAGTCGACCTGCCGATAGGCGTTGAGCACCTCGTAGTCGAAGCCCAGGAGGTTGTAGCCGATCACCAGCTCCGCGGCGGTCAGGCGGTCGATGAGAGCCTCCGCCTCGGCCTCGGGGAAGGCAGTGAAGGCGTCGTCGAGGAAGGAGTAGACGACGCCGATGGACATGCCCAGCTCGCGCATGGCGGTGCGCCCGCCCACGTCCTGGAACGAGCGCTGGGTTTCGAGGTCGAAGACCAGGACCTCCCGGCCGCGCGGCGCCTCGCGGCTATCGTTGTCCTCGAACAGGCTGAGCTGACCGTCCCACTCGTCGTTGGAAGCGCGCTTCACGTCCCCACCCCCTGGGCGGCAAGGGTAGCACGCGCAACCAGCGGATCAGCGCATCAGCGAATCAGTGTGGTGGTGTGGCTTCGATGTGCTCGACTCGGCGAGCCAGCTCCGCCGCGACCGCCTCCGGGAGCCTGTCGGAGAAACGCGAAGACCCGGCTCACATCGAGTAGAGGCCGTCGTCCCGGGTCGGCATGCCGCCACCGCCCTCGTCGTCGCCCATCCCACCCTCGCCCATCTCGGCCTCGAGCTGGGGACCCAGCTCCTCCTCGAGGGTGTCGGGGTCCTCGCCGGCCTCGAGCCGCCGGAACATCTCGTTCATCGCCGGTGTGACCTTCTCGCCCGAGACCTCCGCGAGGCGCCGCATCATCCGAGCCATGACCCGCGGGTCCTCGGCGTCCTTCTCGTCCATGCTGTCGGCCATCTGCATGACCTCGGCCTCCATGCGGGACATGGCGGCGTCGTCGGGACCGGCCTCGTGCTGGCTGCCTGCGGGGTTGGCCTTGGTCTTGGAGGGGGTGGCGACCGCGAAGGACGACGGGACCCGCGTCAGGTCGGTCGCGCCGCACCGCGGGCACGCCGGCGATGCCTCGACCCGCGACGACAGCGACAGGAAGCTGAAGATCCGGTTGCACGGCCTGCAGAGGTACTCGAAGATCGGCACGTCGTCCCCCGTTCGCGCAGAAGGGATTGTATCCCAGCCTTGCTGGAGGTTGGGGTCCGGGGTGCGGGGTCCGGGGTCCGCAAACACCGAGAGTTATTGCTACGGGAGAAGGGGAACGCGCGGTGCGGGCGCCAGACTCCCACGCGCCTGAATTGTCTGTCCCGGACCCCGGACCCCGCACCCCGGACCCCAACCCTCAGCAGGGCCGCGCCTGAGCAACAGGCCCTCCCGACCCGCGGACCGGGTGGTGGTCGGGGATCACCCCGCCGGGCGGTGCACCTTGACAACGCGGGGGGCGTGGGCGAGGTCGACCACGAGCTCCCCGGCAGGGGTGGAGCCGTCGGGCAATCGCACGACGCGCGCCAGGGGCTTGTCGAAGGTCTCCGGGCTCCGCACCGCCGAGATCACGATGACGACGCGGCCGTCCTCGAGGGTGGCGATGGAGCCCGGTGGCAGGGGGCCCAGCGCGTTGATGAAGAGCTGCAGCAGCAGTGGGTCGTAGAGCTTCCCGGCCATGGCGGCCATGCGCGCCACGGCGTCGGGCGCCGAAAGAGCCGGTCCCTTGCCCGGGCGGTACCGGGTGAGGATGTCGTAGTCGTCGGCGATGTGCACGATGCGCGAGTAGAGGGCGGGCACCCCGCGGGGGTCCTCGAGCCCCCGGTGGTGCTGCAGCACGGTCAGGAGGCGGCGAACCTTGGCGCGGTGGAACCCGCGCTGGAGCAGGAGGATCTTGAGCCCCGCCTGGGTGTGGCGGGCGAACGGCACCGAGAAACCCTCCTCCCGCATGCAGAAGCCGACATCGTGGAACATCGCCGAGACGCCCAGGTCGGCCAGGGAGGAGTCCGGAAGCCCGGCCTCGCGGCCGATGATGAGAGACAGCGAGGTCACCATCAGGGTGTGGCGGGAGAACGGCGGCAGTTGCTGCTCGCCCTCCCTGGCCAGGGTGGCGATGTCCTGGGACATCCCAGCGTCGATCATCTGGTTGACCATGCGCCGGATCGGCAGGGGGTTGGGGAGGCGGCTGGCGCCCATCGCGGCGAAGATGTCGGCCACCGGCCGGGCCGCGGACAGGTACAGCTCCCGGAACTCGTCGGAGAGCCCGGCGTCGTCCTCGCTCCCGCTCATGCGGAAGCGGAACGGTGGGTGGAGCTGGACCGAGCTGAGCCCCTCCGCTGCCAGGCGGAGCTGCAGGGTCGTGCGGGGCTGACGCCCGCCCGGCGTGCCGGCGATCAACTGCACGAGGTTCCGGATCTCGGGGCCGGACAGGGGCTCGTTGAACGTGATGCCGCCCGCATTGTGGCGGAGGAGGTCGGAGATGAGGGGGCTGGACTCGTCGACCACGAACTCGAAGCGGATCCGTACATCGTTGAGGAAGACCTGGTCCTCGGCGCAGAGGATGTAGGCCGGTCCCAGGAGGTCGATGAGATTCGAGAGGCCGTTCTCGAAGTCGCGGACCGGACCGTCAAAGGCCGTGTTGTGGGGCGCATGGATCCGTGCCATGCGGAGCAGGCCGTGGAAGATGTGCACAACCTGGCCGCCCACCTCGCGCACCCGGTTGAGGAGCTCCCGATCCTCCTCCGAGCGTGCCCGCGCCAGGGTGACGGCGATCTGCTCCTGGGCCTGCATGATGTTGTCGGTCATGACTGGCCTCCCGCGGGTGCGGCCAGCCGTGCGAGAGCGGCCTCGCAGTGCTGCTGCAGCTCACCGCCCGCCTTGCCGGCCAGCCACCCGATGAGCTCCCTGGCGTCGGGGCCGCCCAGCACGGCCAGCCCGGCCACGGCGGCCCAGCGCCACCACAAGGGGACGCTCGTCAACCTGCCCAGCAACCCGGGAGGCCGGACCCACTCCGCGAAGAGCTTGCGTGACCGCTCCGGCTCGAGCTGTGACATGGCTTCGCCCACAGCAGCGGCCTCCGACAGGGAGAGCTGGCCGGCCGTCGCGGTCCGGAGCTGCTCGGCCAGGGTGTCGTACGCCCGGCGCTCCTTCTGGGCCACCAGGGCGTCGAGGGCCTTGCGCCGCACGTCCTCGGTGGGCGCGCGCAGGACGCCCACGAGCGCGCGTCCGATCTTGGCGCCGTAGGGCGCGTGGCCGAGGATGCCGAGGGCGGCAATCTGTACTGCCGGAGTCCGGGACCCGAGCAGCTCCAGCGACACCTCCGCGGCCTCCGCGGGGTTGACGCGATCGAGCATGCGGAGCAGCTCGATGTCGGTTGCCTCGCGGTTGGAGAGGAGCCGTTCGGAGATGCGCTTGGGACGGTTGCGGGCCTCGTGCTCGAGGAGCCGGAGGCCGATGCCGCGCCCGGCACCGTCGGGGTGGGTGGCCAGGAAGTCGAGAATGGTGGGGACCTGATCGTCCGGCAGCAGGGAAGCTATCTCGGCCAGGTCGTCGACGGAGAGCTGCTGCCTGTCCCCGGCCGCCTCGAGCAGGCGCCGGAAGACCTCGCTGTCGGCCACGGCGGCCAGCAGCCTGGCGCGCGTCTCGGGGCTGGCAGGGGCCTTACAGGCGACGATCTTGAGGATCTCGGCGAGCGGGCGGAGAAGTCCGTCCTGAAGCAGATAACCGCGGATCTCCCGGAGCAGCGGCGCGACATCCTCCGGGCTCAGCGGGTCGAACTCGTCCGCCAGGAGGTCGAGCAGCTCGGTGGCGAGCTGGGCGCACTCCAGCGGCAGGCCCTCGATACTGTCCTGCTTGCGGACGCGCTCGAGCAGGGGTTGTGTGATGGGGCGATAGGCCACCGGTGCCCGATCGCCGAGCGGCGGCAGGGGGTAGTCGAACATGAACGGAGCGTCGAAGATCATGGCCTGGATCGAGGTGCGGGGGCTCACGGCGGCCGGCGACTCGGTCACCACGTCGGCAACCCGCTCGTCGTCCTCCGCCACCAGGCCCTCGACCGCCTCGACCTCGATATGCCTGAACGAGGCGTTCCACAGCATGGTGACGACGTCGTCCTCGTGCTGCCTGATGCCCTTGGCACGGATGGCAAGGATGCCGAGGAGCTCGATGATCTCCTCCCACGTCACCGCGGGCTCGAACACCAGCCTGCGCACGCCGTCCCGGTAGAGCCGGAATGCCATGGATCGCTCGCGGTCGCGGTCGAGGTAGACCACCTGGCCCTGGAACGTCATGTCCCAGGGACGGATCTCCAGGGTCAGCGGGCCGTAGGTCCCCAGGAACTGGTCGAGGCTCTCCCGCAGGTCGCCGATGAACCCCGCCACCGCCTCGTTGCTGGCGTCGTAGAGCAGGAACGAGCTGGCCGCGTGGGTGAGGGCGCGAACCACCTTGCTCGCGGCCTTGACCGGAGTGGGAGCCCCCCGGTCGGCCGCAAGGGGTGTCTCCTGGACGGCCGGTGGGGACTCGCCTCCCGAACCGGCTGCCGGAGCGCCGGACGGGGGTGGAACCTGCGTGGGATCGACCATGGGCCTGACTCCTCTCGCGAGCCGTGCCGTTGTTGCCAGTGCAGTCTGCCTGGCGTCATCCTAGCAAACCCGGGAAGGTCAGCGCGAAATGTGTCGCCGGGCACGGGCGAGAGCCGTCACGGTCAGCGTCGCCTGGTTGTTCGCGGCAACCGGATCCTGCTCCTGGGCGTCGGCCGCGAAGGTGAGCGCGAACTGACCATGGGTGGCCGGCCGCACGCCGAGGGTCAGGGTCGCCGTGGCCGAGCTCGCCAGGTCGCCCAGGGCGCACGACACCTGGCTGCCCTGGGGCTGGCAGGTTCCCTGGCTGACGGTTGCCGTGACGATGGTCAGGCCGGCCGGCACCGACGCGGTGAGGCTGACGCCCGTGGCACCGGATGGCCCGCTGTTGTGCACCGAGGCGGTGCAGGTGACGACGCCTCCGATGCCGACGGGGTTGGGCACGGCCTGCGCGCTCGTCGCCAGGTCCGCCCGCGGCACGAGAGACAGGTAGAAGGCGACCGGGTCGTGGTCCGCGGCGCGCAGCGGCGTCGTGGGGTCGGTCGCGAGGGCGACCGGCATGTCGGCGTTGACCCGGGCGTAGGCGACCTCGGTGATCATCGGGGTGAGCGCCGTGGTGGAGAGAACGTGGTCGAGGACCTGGGCGTTGCCCGCCTCGATGTAGGAGTAGCGCTCCGGCTGGGGCACATCCCAGGTGTGGTTGTGGAGGTCTGGGTTCACCCAGTCGTTGCCTGGCAGGAACGCCCCGGCCGGGTCGAGCTTGCCCGTGACCATCCCCATCACGTCGACGTTGCCGTCGGTGAACTCGAAGGCGTTGAAGTCGCCGATCACCGCGACCATGACCGCGGGGTCGTTGGCCTGCAGGCCCTGCACGTACTGGGCGAGCCACTTTGCGCCCTCGAAACGCTTGGCGCGCACGAAGTCGCCCGAGGAGCCGTCCATCCCGGACAGCGAGCGGAGGTGCACGTTGACGATCGACACCGGGGTGCCGCAGGTGACCGGCACGAACTGGGGGCAGACCGTAGCGTGCAGGACCAGGGGCGGCCGGTCGAAGACCACGTTCGCCGCCCCGTTGTACGTGAAAGCCGCGCTCTTACCCACCTGCTCGACGGTGACGTTGCCGCCCGAGCCGCGGACGAGGAACCCCACGTCGATGCCGCTGATGTCGTTGCCTTCGAGCAGGTACGGCGTGTAGGTGATGGCGGGTTGGTCGGCGTGGACCTTGAATGCCAGGTCCTGCAGCACCTTCAGCGACTCGACCTCCTGCACGGCCACGATCTCCGGGGCTCGCAGCACGTCGCGGATCACCATGGAGTGCTTGGCGAGCCGGCGCTGGTACTCCTCGGTGGGTATCACGGTCTCGCTGATCCCCGGGTCGTCCACGTCGTCGAGGAGCTGGTAGAGGTTCTGGCTGGCGATCAGGAGCTCGCCCTCGGTCCGTTCGCGCAGGGGACGAACCGTCGGGTCGCCCGCGTGGGAGAAGGCCGTCGGGAAGATCTTGTACTGGTCGAACGAGTAGTACAGCGGCCCCGTGGCGGCGAACGTGGCACCGGCGGGCACCTGGGCCTCCGGCAGACCCAGGGCGGTGGGCTTGATGAGGAAGACCTCCGGGTTGCCGTCCCACGCCGGAAGGCCGGAGGGCGCCGGGTAGTAGATCCCGGGTTCCCGGAACGCCCGCCCCGGTCGCGCCACCGCGGCGAGCTCGCCGAACCTGTCGACTGGCCCCGTGACCGTCCCGGCCTCCACCCGCACCAGCATTCCCTCGTAGCGCTCGACCTCGTTGAGGGGTTGGGGCCGGCTGGGGGAGGGCCTCGACGCGTTGAAGTCCACCGGCGCCGGCAGCACGTTCCCGGTCGAGGTCCGGGTCACTGTCGGGTTGCTGCCGATCTCGGTGAGGACGTAGTACTCCTTCACGGTCCCGGTGACGTCCACCATGTCGCCGACCTGTACCCACGGCGCGCCACCGGTGTAGACGTAGATGCCGTCCGAGGTCTCGGGGTTTCCGTCCGAGCGCTGCTCCGGGGTCTGGATGAAGAAGCCGGCCGCCTCCACCGCCGTGACGACGTTCTGACGTGTCGTCACCACCTGGTTCTTGTAGAGGCTCTCGAGGGCGGACCCCTGGATCTGCCAGATCTCGAGGTCCGCACCCTGGGTGGGTGCAACGGCGACGGTGGCGCACACGAGGACGAGCAGATGGAGCTTCATGGCTTCCTCCCGGAGGTCAGGCGCTGCGGCCCGGGACGACGTAGTGGCACCCCACGGAGAGCGGGTTGCGCTGGGCCGCGTGGGCGATCAGGCCGGCCGCCGTGCAGCCGTGGAAGAGGTTCACGAGGGCGGCCGAGATCGGCGTCGTCTTGTAGAACTGCTCGAGGCGCACGAGCTGGTGCCGCAGGTCGGCGACGGCGCGCTCGAGGCGCTCCGGGGTGCGCTCGATCCCGACGTAGTTCCACATCGTGTGACGGATCGCCGACCAGTCCTGGGCGATGAGCGCCGGGTCCTCGTTGGACGGGCCGCTCACCGGCTGCCAGTCGTCGATGACCGCGGCGAGGTTGTCGGAGATC
>JALOLB010000270.1 GCA_025456225.1 Thermoanaerobaculaceae bacterium | reverse complement strand
CAGGGCTCGTTCCCTGCGGCGTACTGTCGAGTACGCCTCGGGCTCTCACCCCTGGGTGCGCCCACCATGGCGGCCATCTGCGCGCTCTCGTCACGAACCCCGGTGAGAGATGCGGGCTAGCGCAGTCGCGCTCGACGGTACCAGTCGACAAAGCGGGCAACCCCCTCCTCGATCGG
Organism: Thermoanaerobaculaceae bacterium; assembly: GCA_025456225.1. Lineage (GTDB taxonomy): Bacteria > Acidobacteriota > Thermoanaerobaculia > Thermoanaerobaculales > Thermoanaerobaculaceae > JAAYVZ01. The sequence goes on along the minus strand of JALOLB010000270.1, from coordinate 4,919 downwards.
CACCTTCGGCTCCCAGCCCCACAGCCGCCTTGCCTTCGCGACGTCGGCAAAGGTGATGGGGACGTCCCCCGGCTGGTTGGGGAGCTCCTCGATGCGGGCCGGCACGCCGAGCGCCCCGGCGATCAGCTCGATGAGCCGCTGCAGCGTCGTCGTGCGCGAGCCGCCGAGGTTGACGATCTCGAACGGCAGGGCGTGGTCGTACGCCGCCAGCACGCCCGCCACGATGTCGTCGACGTAGGTGTAGTCGCGGGCCGAGGAGCCGTCGCCGAAGCGCGGCACGGCCTGGCCCCGCGCGAGCTTCTCGGTGAACGCGTAGATGGCCATCTCCGGCCGCTGCCTGGGACCGTAGACGGTGAAGAAGCGCAGGCAGGTGATCTGCAGGCCGTACAGGTGGTGGTAGGTGTAGCACTGCAGCTCGTTGGCCCGCTTGGTGGTGGCATAGGGCGAGACCGGGCAGGTGATCGGGTCCTCCTCGGAGAACGGCACCTTGGAGTTGATGCCGTAGACGGACGACGAGGAGCCGAAGATGAAGGTCCGGGCGCCGTGGTGGCGCGCCGCCTCGAGAAGGTTCAGGGTGCCGACGCAGTTGACCTCCTCGTAGAGCAGGGGCTCGCGGATCGACGGCCGGACGCCGGCGCGCGCCGCCAGGTGGATCGTGGAGGTGATGCCCTCGTCGCGGTACAGGCGCCCCACCAGAGCACCGTCGCGGATGTCGCCCTCCACCAGCCGCCAGCCCGGGTGACCCGCAAAGCGCGCCACGTTCTCGCGCTTGAAGGCGGGGTCGTAGTAGTCGTTGAAGTCGTCGAGGCAGACCACCTCCTCGCCCCGCGCCAGCACCTGCGCGGTCACGCTGGAGCCGATGAACCCGGCACCGCCCGTCACCAGGATTTTGCCCATCCGCGGCCCTCCCCGCTCCAGTCTGTCACATCCTCCCGCGCTCCCACCAGTCGAAGGTGCGGTAGGATGGGTGCATGTCAGCGCCTGACTACCTGATCTGTCTGGAGTGCGAGACCCCGACCTACTTCTTCGAGTGGGAGGACGGCAGGATCAAGGAGGCCCAGTGCCTCATGTGCGGCAACGACGACCCCTCCCAGTTCGCCAGCGAGGACGAGCTCGAGGACATGACCGCCCCGGCCCTCGGTGGTGCGGACGATGTCCGCGACGAGTAGTCGCCCATCAGGTGCGGCTCTGAGGTCGGTCGGGGGCGACGCATGGTCCAGGTCCTGACAGGTCCCCGCTTCGCGCGGGCCATTCGTGCCGGCGCCCTCGCGGTGGTGCGCGAGCAGGAGACCCTCAACCGGATCAACGTCTTCCCGGTCCCCGACGCCGACACCGGCGCCAACCTCGCGTCCACCCTGCGCTCCGCGGCGGCGGCGCTGTCGACCCGAGTGGGGCTCACGGTCGGGCAGACGGCCCGCACCGCCGCGGACGCCGCGCTGGACGGCGCCCGGGGCAACTCCGGCGCGATCTTCGCCCAGTTCCTCTACGGCATCGCCGAGGCGACCGGCAGCCGCGTGCACCTCACCACCCGCGAGTTCGCTGCCGCGGTGCGGCGGGGCGCCGACGCGGCCCAGCAGGCCCTGTCGCAGCCCGTCGAGGGCACGATCCTGTCGGTGATCCGCGAGTGGGCGGCGAGCCTCGAGGAGCACGCACCGCGCATCCACGACTTCCGCGAGCTCATGGTGACGCCACTGGTGAAGGCCCGCGAGGCGGTCGCCAACACGCCCCGCCAGCTCGCCGTGCTGGCGAAGCACAACGTCGTCGACGCCGGCGCCCTGGGGTTCGTCTTCTTCCTCGAAGGCATCCAGCGCTTCTTCGCCGACCGGGCCGCGGCCGACTGGCGCCGGGCGGGTCTGTCGGTCGCGCAGCCGACGCCCTTCGCGGCCGCCCACGCCGAGCTCGACGACACGTATCGCTACTGCACCGAGGGGCTTCTCTCCGGGGACCGCCTCGACCGCAAGGTCCTCGCCCGCGCCGTGGCCGGCCTGGGCGGCTCGGTGGTCGTCGCCGGGGGCGGCTCGCGGGTCCGCGTGCACATCCACACCAACGAGCCGCAGCGGGTCTTCGGCGTCCTCGCCGGCCTCGCCACCATCGAGACCACCAAGATCGACGACATGATCGTGCAGCAGATGGCGGCCCGGACGGCGCGGGTGGCGGTGGCGACCGACTCGGCGAGCGACCTCTCCGAGTCCACCATCCACGCCATCCACCTCATCCGGGTGCCCCTCTCCGTCGCCTTCGGCGACTCGAGCTTCCAGGATGGCGTCGACATCACGCCGCCCCTCTTCTACCGGCTGCTGGAGACCCGGCCGGAGCTGCCCCGCACCTCGCAACCCGCGATCGGGGACTTCAAGTCGACCTTCAGCAGGCTCCTCGAGAGCCGGGAAGGCGTCGTCTACGTGAGCCTGTCCTCGGGCATGTCCGGGACCTACCAGGCGGCCATGACGGCGGCCCAGCAGGTGGATCCCCTGCGCATCCGGGTGGTCGACTCCCGCCACAACTGCGGGGCCCAGGGACTGGTCGCCGAGGTGGCCGGCCGGGCCGCCGCAGAGGGCCGGGGGCTCGACGAGGTGGAGGCGCTCGCCCGCGCCGCCGTCGACGACGTGACGCTCTTCACGGTCATCGGCTCGCTCGACATGGGCGTGCGCGGCGGCCGCATCCCGCGCGGTGCGGCGCGCGTGGCGAAGCTGCTGCGGCTGTACCCGATCATCACCATCGGCCCGGACGGCAAGGCCAGGCCGTGCGGCTTCGCCGTGGGCTTCGCCGCCGCGATGCGCAGCCTGGCCCGCCGGGTGCGGCGATTCTCCGGCCCCGACCCAGCCGCGCTCATCGTCTCCCACGCCAACGCCGTCGGCGCGGCCGAGTACCTGGCGGAGCACCTGACGAGGCTCTTCGGCATCAGCGACATCCCCATCGTCGACGCCGCGATCGCGCTGGCCGCGCACGTCGGACCGGGGTCCGTCGCCGTCTCGGTGCGCCGCGCGGCTCGACGCTGACGCTCCGACCCACCACGAGAATGCCGCTCACGATGCAACCGGATGCCACGCATCCCCGGAGCCGGAGCCCCGGTGGGTTCTTGCGTCGTGCGCGGGGCCTCGCTAGAGTTGCCAGGTAGTCGATGCGCCTGCCCGCAGGGGCCGGCAGGGGGGTGACGCCATGGGCCGACCGGATTACATCATCTGTCTGGAGTGCGAGTCAGAGGTCGACCAGTTCTCCTGGCGGGAGGGCGAGGTCAGAAAGGCAGTCTGCGACGTCTGCGGGAACAACGACCCCGACGCCTTCTCGCTGCCCGAGGACTTCGAGGAGGACCCCGAGACCCAGGTCGAGGAAGACGACATCGAGGACGAGTACGAGGACTACGGCGCCGACGAGGACGAGGAAGAGGAGGAGTAGCCCCGGCCCCCGCCCCCCTTGCCCCCACCCACCCGGTCCAAGGTCAAGAGTCGAAAGTCGAGAGGCTCCCCCGCTTAACCGGTCCAAGGTCGAAAGTCGAAGGTCGAAAGTCGAGAGGCTCCCCCGCCCACCCGACGGGCGACAGGCTGGGTCTTGGCAGCCTGGACCTGGACTTGGACCCTGACCTGGACCCCAACTGAATAGACATCTGCCGCCTGTCGCAGACATGGGCTGGTTCAACTGGACCTGGGCACCTCGCCTTCTGCAGCAGGTCGAGGTCCAGATCCCCGTCCACGTTCACGTTCACGCCGTGGGTGGTGGAGCCTTCGACTCTCGACTCTCAACTCTCGACTTTCGACCTTGAACCGGGTGGGCCGGGGAGCCTCTCAACTCTCAACTCTCGACCTTTGACCTTCGACCGGGCGGGCGGCGGGTCACGCCCGGAGCCGGAGCACGCCGCGCACCTCGCCGACGACGCGACCGGCGACGTTGAGCAGGGGCGGCGCCGCGAGCTCCTCGACGGCCACTCGCTCCTCCTGCCGCACCACGCCCAGCGAGAGCAGGGCGGATGCGACGGCCGGCTCCCGGCCGCGCGCGGCCTCCCCCGCCCCGTCCCGGACCTTGAGGGTGAGCCCCACGGGCCGCCCCCACGGCGAGCGCTCGGCCGGGATCCCGACCTCGAAGAACCCCTCGGCGCCCTCCTTGGCCAGCAGGCCGGGGCACGCCCGCATCAGCAGGTAGGCGAGCCGGTGCGAGCCGGACGTGAGCAGCGGATGACCGGTCATCGCGCCCACCACCCGCTGCGCCGGACCCTCGTGCCTCGCGGCGTCCATCAACTGCGCCACCGCCCTGGCGGTCGAGGCCAGGGACAGGTGGTAGGTGGGGACGCCGCACCCGTCCACGCCGATCCCGGGGCGGGCGCCCGCAAGGCCGGCGAGACGCGCCTCGATGCGCGCCTGCAGCGGATGGTCTGGCTGCAGGTAGGTCTCGAGCGGCCAGCCGCACGCCCGGCACGTGAGGAGCATGGCCGTGTGCTTGCCCGAGCAGTTGTTGTGGACCGGCTGCGGCCGGGTCAGTCCACCGAGCAGCAGGGCATTCCTGGCGGCGTCCTCGAGGGGCCAGTGGGCGCCGCACCGCAACAGCGCCTCGTCAAGGCCGGCGCGGGCAAGAAGACCGCGCACCACCCGGAGGTGATCCGGCTCGCCGCCGTGTGAGGCGGCGCAGACAGCCAGCTCCTCGGGGTGAAGCGGCACCGTGCCCTCCAGGCCATGCTCCAGCATGGTGAGGAGCTGGAACGGCTTGGCCGCGGAGCGCAGATAGGTGGCGAGGGCCGGGGACCCGGCCGCGGCCAGCACCCGCCCCTCGGCATCCACCACCGCCGCGGCGCCCACGTGCCGCGACTCCACGCGGCCGCTTCGCACGACTTCTGTGAGGACGACGCTGGGGGCGGGCATGCGGGTCTGCTCGGTCCCGGCGCCGGGCTGTCAGCGCCTGCCCTTGGCGCGGGAACGGCTGGCGGGAACGCC
>JALOLB010000064.1 GCA_025456225.1 Thermoanaerobaculaceae bacterium | reverse complement strand
AGCGCCTTGGAGGTGAGCAGGTGCTTCGTCTCGGGCGCCGCCTTGCCTTGCTCCGCTGCCTTGCCGCGCGTCGCAGATCGTGCGACATCGGCGGTCGTCGGCGGTGGAGCTGCGGGCGCCGCGAGGGAGATGGTCGAGGCGACGACAACTGCGGCGGCGGCAAGTCTCATCAATCCCTCCGAGGCAGATCAGCCACAGTCCCGGAATCTATCACAGCGATGGCGCCATCGAGCTCAGGAAGGGATGTGCCGCGGGGAAGCCCGGCGTTGGGTACGCGTGTCGGTGCGTACGTCTGGTACCACGTCCACTGTTGTTGACGAGACACGTGGGTGAGCCAATGGGAGCACGCGTACCTGGCCGCGAAGTACTGGCAATATGTGTGGGCGTGGTGCCTGTGCACGTCCACGTCCAGGTTGACGCCGTGAGAACCTTCACCGCCTGACCAATCGCTCTCTCGCGACTTCTTCACACCCTCTGAGGCCCGGACAGCAGGGTCCTGATCTGCTCTGACCGACTCGGTGAGGGAGTCACGTCCAGTCCAGGGGTGCATGACGGCCTGCGCGCCCGCTGGCCTGGCGAGAGGGCGCACCAGGCCCGTCACGTCTCGTGGTGATACTCACATCCCGCTGGAAACAGAGGATCCGGGGCGCGGTGTGCGCGCCCCGGTCGAGGTTGCAGTCATGGATCAGGCGTCAGCGGTGGCCTCGTCCTGCCCCCCCGCCGCGGGGTGCCGATGCGCCCCTCCCGCCACTGCTGCTTGCGCCGGGAGCGCTGGCCCGTCCGCCCGGCCCGGAGGGACGTGCGGAGGAGTGGCTGCTGCCGGGCCGCCCGGAACCCGAAGGACCGCTTGCCGAGGGCCGGTTGTAGCTGCGCCCTGAGGAGTTCGAAGAGCTGCTCCCCGAGGGACGGGTGGCGCCGCCTGCCGAGTAACGCGAAGGGCTGTGTGCCGTCGGGCGGGTGGAGTCGCGCGCCGTGATTCCGGTCTGGCCGCGCTGCACCGAGCGATTGCCCGTGTAGCCCGTGGGCCCGTGAGCCGACGGGCGGTCGCCGCCGCGAGCCGTTGGATTGCTGGGGCCCCCTACCGAGAGCCGGCTCGCGTTGCGTGTGGAGTGGTCGGTGGAGCGACCCGTCGTCTGGCGGCTTGCCCCGCGCGTGGTGGAGCTCGTGGAGCTGTTCATCGTCACGCGGCCTGCACCGCGCGCCGAGCTGGTCGCGGACCCGTTCACCGTCGGGCGACCTGAGGTGCGCGTGGTGGTGGCCGCCAGGTCGCGCTGTGTCGTGCGGGCGCCATGGCGCGTCATGGTGTCCGGCGTCTCCCGCTGGTCGATGCGGCTTGTGTTGCGTGTCGAGTTGCCCCTCGCATCGTGCTGCGTCGTGCGGCTGAGATCTCGCGCCGTATGGTCCGTCTGGCCACGCTGCGCCGTGCGGGTGTTGATGCTACCCACCTCACTGCGATTGGCGCGGAGGGTTGCGCGCTCGATCCCGTTGACGCGGTCGTTGCTCCTGCCGCCATACGGTGCACCGGTCCCGCCGTTGTGGTAGCCCACGCCGCCGGAGTGATGGTCCCATCGCCGGCGGCCGCAGTCGCCGCCCCCACAGCCGTGACGGTGGTGAGAGGCGCTGTGGTACATGGAGTGACCGTGAAGGACGCGGTAGTCCATCCACACATCGTGGTGACCCCAGTCGCACCCTCCGAAGAGGATGCTGCCAAGGTGATACCCGAGACCCCACGCGAAGCCCCTGACGAAAGAGTAGCCGGGCCACGGGGCCCAGACATTCGGGTAGTAGGTGGAGGGATAGTGCCAGTAGGACCCATAGACCACCGAGGGCTGATAGACCGGGACGTAGATCACCTCCGACGTGAAGGGCTGAATGACAATGCTCCGGCCCTCGACCACGACACGGCCGTGCGTGGTGGTCGTGAGGGAGCCGTTCTCGTACGCCGCGCGTCGAAGGTCCTGCACGGCATCCATCACGTCCGTCCTCTGGAAGAGGAAGGCAATGCCCAGGTCGGTGGTCCACGTGATGTCCTGCGCCATCCTGTCCAGGACGGTGGGGAACTTGGCGAGGGCGATGACGCTGGGGTCCCAGGTGGCCGTCGCCAGGGCATCGTCGAGCGCGCTTCCCGTGAGGCCGGGGTTGGCCCGGACCCACAGCTCGGTCTCCGTCACCTGTGCGGGGTAGGTCGCCGCCATGAGGACCTGGCTCAGGAGGGCGTCGGGGTAGAGCGCAATGGGCGCCACCATCTGGGTGACCTCGTCCGGCGAGTAGGCGCGCCCCTGTGCGCCCAGCGGCAGACCGACGGCCAGCATGGAACAGGCCAGCAGGGGGATGAGATGGAACCGGATGGTCTTCATTGTGCTTCCCCTTTCCCTGCCCCACCTCGCGGCTGGGGCTCGGTGGTGACAGAGAGCAATCGTCATGCCGACCACCGAAGGACCCTCGGGGACCGTGGCGCGTGCGGGGCTGGAATGCTCTGCCTGGCAAGGGTTCGCCCCTGTCGGCCGGGAATCGGCTTGCCCCGCGGTGGCCGTACCCAGCGTCCCCTGGCGAGGACATTCCTCTCCGAAGGCACACCTCGGTACGCAGTCCTCTGTTCCTCCACCCACCCTGCGACGTGCCACCCCGCGACGCACCTCGACACGGCGCACCCTCGGGTCTAGAATCTCCTTCCAGCAAGCGAGACGGCCTTTCGAGCATCGAGCGTTGACAACCGAGGGAAGCGAGACGAGCAGCGGACCGAGGGCATGTTCGAACGATAGAGAAGGAGGGATCGATGAGGAAGACAACGGGATGGGGTCTGTCCGGCGCCACGACGCTTGCGTTCGTGGGCGCCATCGCGTTCGCCGGGCTTGCCCTGGCACAGGAGCCGCCGAAGCCGGCGCAAGAGGAGCCGAAGGCCGAGGAAGGGCGCACGGAGTACGTGGAGGAGGTCGTCGTCACCGCCCAGAAGCGCAGCGAGGACATCCAGTTGGTGCCGGTCGCGATCACCGCGGTGCAGGCCCAGGACCTCGCGGTCGTCATGGCCGGAGGGCAGGACATCCGCTTCCTGTCGGCGCGCGTGCCGAGCCTCACGCTCGAGTCGTCGTTCGGCCGCGCCTTCCCGCGCTTCTACATGCGCGGCCTCGGCAACACCGACTTCGACCTCAACGCGTCGCAGCCCGTCTCGATGATCGTCGACGAGGTCGTGCTCGAGAACCCGGTGGTCAAGGGCATGCCGCTGTTCGACCTCGACCGGGTGGAGATCCTGCGCGGGCCGCAGGGGACGCTCTTCGGGCGCAACACCCCGGCCGGCGTGATCAAGTTCGAGACCCGCAAGCCGTCCCAGGAGTTCGAGGCGGACTTCAGGCTGTCGTACGGCTCGTTCGACACCATCGACTTCTCCGGCGGCGTCGGCGGCGCCCTCACCGACACGATCTCGGCGCGCTTCTCGGCGTTGTACCAGTCGCGCAGCGACTGGGTCGACAACAAGAACCCGAACGCTCCCAAGGAGGACGCGCTCGGCGGCTACGACACCACCGCGTACCGCCTGCAGCTCCTCTTCGAGCCCAACGACAAGTTCAAGGCGCTGCTGAACGTCCACGGCTGGGAGCTCGACGGCACCGCGCGCATCTTCCGCGCCAACATCCTCAAGCACGGCTCGAACGACCTCGTCGACGACTTCAGGCAGGACACCGTCTACCACGACGGCCTCAACAAGCAGGAGATCTCGGCGCTCGGCGGCGTGCTGAAGATGGACTACGACTTCGGCGCGGCCACGCTGACCTCGGTGACCGGGTACGAGTCGATCGACGACATGTACAGCCGCGGCGACATCGACGGCGGCTACGGCGCCGGCGCGACGGGCGGGCCCGGGTTCATCCCGTTCGCGTCGGAGAGCGCCGACGGCATCCCGTCCCTCGACCAGATCACGGAGGAGCTCCGGCTCGCGAGCAACGGCGACGGGCCGTTCCGCTGGCTCCTCGGTGCGTACTACTTCAAGGAGGAGCTCGATATCGACTCCTTCAGCTACAACTCGATGGCGGCGGGCAACCCCCAGAACGGCTACGCGACCCAGTGGCAGGAGTCGACCTCGTACGCCCTCTTCGCGTCGGTCGACTACGCGTTCTCCGAGGCCTTCTCGATGAAGGCCGGGCTGCGGTACTCCAACGACGAGCGAGACTTCGAAGCCGACCGCCCGCAGCCGCTGTTCCAGCCGCCACTCACCAAGCCCATCGAGCGCCACGTCGAGGGCGACAACGTCTCGGGCGATCTCTCGGCGACGTACAAGACCAGCGAGAACGTCAGCCTCTTCGGCCGCCTGGCGACCGGCTACCGCGCGCCGAGCATCCAGGGGCGCATCATGTTCGCCCCTGACTTCGCGGACGGCCAGAACCCGGCCACCAACGGCGTCTCGGTGGCGGACGAGGAGAAGATCACGTCGTTCGAGGTCGGCTTGAAGTCGATCCTGGCCGACAACCGCCTGCGCATGAACCTCACCGCCTACATCTTCCAGATGGACGGCCAGCAGCTCACCGCGGTCGGCGGCCAGTACAACGTCGCGACGCTGCTCAACGCCGACAAGACCGACGGCCACGGCTTCGAGGCCGACATCGAGTACATCGCCAGCGCCAACTTCTGGGTGACGCTGGGCGGGAGCTGGAACTCGACCGAGATCAACGACTCCAAGCTTACCGTGGCACCCTGCGGCGGTGGCTGCACGGTCCTCGACCCGGCAGGCCCGAACGGCACGGTGTACGTCGACGGCAACAGCCTGCCCAACGCTCCGGAGTGGATCTTCAACGGGATCCTGAACTACCAGAGCGACCCGGTGAACAAGGGGTTCTTCGGCAGCCTCGACTGGGCGTACTTCAGCGAGAAGAACTTCATGCTCTACGAGTCCGAGGAGTTCAGGTCCGACGGGCTCGAGGTCGGGCTGCGTCTCGGCTACGGCTGGAGCTCCGGCAAGTACGAGGTGGCGCTGTTCGGCCGCAACATCCTCGATGCCGAGATCGTCGAGGGCGGCATCGACTTCAACAACCTCACCGGCATGACCAACGAGCCCCGCACCGTGGGCCTGGAGTTCGTCGCCAGGTTCTGATCCGGTGCACGGCATCCATATCCGCAACGGCCGGGGAGGACACCTCCCCGGCCGTTCTTCTTTCCCCGACCAGATTGACTGCCCATGTCACCACGGCCGGAGCCGGGGAGAGCCCCGTGCTGCGTGCCAGCCGGGCCGGGTGGAGAGGGTGTCTTGATGCTCTCTTGATGCCGCGGCGGGGGAGCTTTGCGTGGGCTTGACGGCCACCGTGATCGAATGGCCGGGGGTAGGATGGGCAGGTCGCGTCGCAAGCCGGCACATGGTGCGCAGCCCCGTGGCCCAGGCCACGGGAACGGCAGGGCGGAGCCGCCTACCGCCCGAGGCCCCGCAGAAGGGCACGGCGACGCCGTCTCCCCTCGATTGCCCGTCCCCTCGCCCCCCCTGATGCCGGCGGGGCCGCCACGCCTGAAACGTCTCCGGCACGCCGTGTTCGGCAAGCCCCGGGACCTGCGCGACCGGCGACTGTTCGAGCACCTCTCGCTCGTGGCGCTGCTCGCCTGGGTGGGGCTGGGCGCCGGGGAGGTGGAGCGGCTGCAGGCCGGGATCCGTGCGAGCCTCGACCGCTACGTGGCACTCGCCAACCGCCTGGGGTTTCCGGCCAGGGAGCGGATGCGCATCGGCACCGACCGCCTCGACGAGGCCGAGGCGCTCTGTCGCGAGGTGCTGGCCGAGATGCCCCGCACCATGGTCTTCGCCGGGAAGCTCATCTTCCTCAAGGAGCGGTGGTTCCACCCGATCCTCCACAACCAGATGGCGTTCTCCCTGCAGTGCCGGCTGCAGTGGAAGGGTCTCGGCGTGGTCATCCTGCCGCTGCGGGTGTAGGGCGGTTCGTCAGAGCGTGTGAAGGAGTGCCCTGATGGCACGCTCCGCCTCTCGCACACCATCGACAACGTGGTCGTGGACGCCGCAGCCCACCCCATGGCCACCGAGGTTTGGCGCTGCGGTCCCGGCAGGGCACTCGGCACGACCAGTGGGAGCTGCCTGGGGAGCTTGGGAAGTCCAGGTCCACGTCCACGACCACGACCACGACCACGTTCCGACGGGTCCGGCACGCCATCGACTACGTGGACGCCGCAGCCTACCCCATGGCCACCAAGACTCACCACTGCGGTCCCGGCAGTGCACTGGGCACGTCCGGTTCGAGCTGCCTCTCGAGCTTGGCAAGGGTCCACGTCCACGACCACGTCCACGTCCACGACCACGTTGCGACGTGTCCGCCCGATACCTTCACAGGTTCTCGCTCTTCCCGCCCATTGACGGTTTCCTGACGGCACGTTCGGCGGCCCTTATGCCTCCCTGACGCATCCGGACCGATACATGGAGTGTGCAGGGGCGGGAGGGTGGAGGAGGCAGCCGATGCTCGACGCGGAACTGGTGCTGGTGGGGGTGGTCTTCCTGGGGCTGTGCGAGCTGATGGCCCACGGCTTCGAGTCCCTGCGCGGAGGTGTGAGATGACCGTGATGCACCTGGCCGGGGCGCTGGTGGCGGTGGCGTTGCTCGCCTACCTCCTGTTCGCACTCCTCCGACCGGAGAAGCTGCCATGACCGCCTGGTCGCTCGCCCAGATCACACTCGCTCTCGGCGTCCTCCTGCTCGCGGCCGTGCCACTCGGCCGCCACATGGCGCGCGTCTACGAGGGGCAGCCGACGCTGCTCGGCCGCCCTCTCCGGCCCCTCGAACGCTGGCTCTACCGCTGGAGCGGCGTCGATCCCGAAAAGGAGATGGAGTGGAAGGCGTACGCCCTCGCCATGCTCGCCTTCCACCTCGTGGGGTTTGGGGCGGTCTACCTGCTGCAGCGCTTCCAGGGCGTGCTGCCGCTCAACCCGGATGGGCTGGGTGCGGTCGAGCCCACCTCGGCGTTCAACACAGCCGTCTCCTTCGTGACCAACACGAACTGGCAGGGGTACGGCGGCGAAACCACGATGAGCCATCTGACCCAAATGCTCGCGCTGACCGTGCAGAGCTTCGTCTCGGCGGGGAGCGGCATGGCGCTCCTCGTGGCGCTCATCCGCGGGTTGACACGGCGCAGCACCAGGGAGATCGGCAACTTCTGGGTGGACATGACGCGCTCCACGCTCTACGTGCTGCTGCCGCTGTCGCTCGTGCTCGCGCTGGCGCTGGTCTCTCAGGGCGTCGTGCAGACGTTTCGCGGGCACGCCACGGCGACGCTGGTAGAGGCGGCGCAGGGCAGCGACGGGTCCCCGGCCACCGAGCAGCGGATTGCGGTCGGCCCGGTCGCCTCCCAGATCGCCATCAAGCAGCTCGGCACCAACGGGGGCGGTTTCTTCAACGCCAACTCGGCGCATCCGTTCGAGAACCCGACGCCGCTCTCCAACCTCCTCGAGACCCTCTCGATCCTGCTCATCCCGGCGGCGCTGTGTCTGACCTTCGGGATCATGGTGCGCGACCGGCGGCAGGGCTGGGCGCTGCTCGCCGCGATGCTCGTCGTGCTGGTGCCGGCGATCCTCCTCACGACGGCGTTCGAGCAGGGCGGCAACCCGGCGCTCACCGCGGCTGGAGCCGACCAGCACGCTTCGGCACACCAGCCGGGCGGGAACATGGAAGGCAAGGAAGCGCGCTTCGGCATCGCCTCGTCGACGACGTGGGCGGCCTTCACGACGGCGGCCTCCAACGGCTCGGTCAACTCGATGCACGACTCGTACACGCCGCTCGGCGGGCTCGTGCCGCTCGTCCTGATGCAGCTCGGCGAGGTGATCTTCGGCGGTGTCGGCTCGGGGCTGTACGGGATGCTGGTGCTCGTGATCATCGCCGTCTTCGCGGCCGGGCTGATGGTCGGGCGCACCCCGGAGTATCTCGGCAAGAAGATCGAGCCGTTCGAGATGAAGATGGCCGCCATCGCCATCCTCGCGATGCCGCTGGCGGTGCTCGTCGGCGCCGCGATCGCGGTGGCCCTGCCCGCCGGCACGGCGACGATCGCCAACCCCGGACCCCATGGTTTCTCCGAGGTGCTCTACGCCTTCTCCTCGGCCGGCAACAACAACGGCTCGGCGTTCGCCGGCCTCGGTGCCAACACGCCGTTCTACAACGTGATGCTGGGGCTGGCGATGCTCGTCGGGCGGTTCGTCATCAAGGTCCCGGTGATCGCCCTCGCCGGCTCGCTCGCGGCCAAGAAGATCGCCGCCTCGGGCGCCGGCACGCTGCCGACCCATACCCCGATGTTCGTCGGCTGGCTCCTCGCCGTGGTCATCATTGTCGGGGGCTTGACCTTCTTCCCCGCCCTCGCGCTCGGCCCGATCGTCGAGCACCTGATGCTCCATTGAGGTCTGCCATGACGACAGCAATCGAGACAGTCACCGCTGCACCACCCCAGACGAGCCAGCCCGGAGAGCCGCACGGCAGGGCACCGCTCGTCGACCCCGCCTTGCTGCGGGCAGCAATCACCGACTCCTTCGTCAAGCTCAACCCGCGCCACATGGTACGGAACCCCGTCATGCTCGTGGTCGAGGTCGGCGCCGTGCTGTCCACCGCGCTGTTGATCCAGGCGCTCGCTGGCCACGGCGAGGCGCCCACCGCCTTCATCCTCGCGGTCTCCCTCGGCCTGTGGTTCACGGTGCTGTTCGGCAACCTCGCCGAGGCGGTGGCCGAGGGGCGCGGCCGGGCCCAGGCGGCGTCGCTCCGGCGGGCGCGCCGGGAGATTCCGGCCAAGGTCCTCGCCGAGGGGCGCCACGGCGGGAGCTGGGCGCACCTGCCGTCCGGCATGCTGCGCGCGGGGCATCACGTGCTCGTCGAGCCCGGTGACGTCATCCCCGCCGACGGCGAGGTGGTCGAGGGGGTCGCCTCGGTCGACGAGAGCGTGATCACGGGCGAGTCCGCCCCGGTCATCCGCGAGTCCGGCGGCGACCGCTCGGCGGTCACCGGGGGGACCAGGGTGCTGTCCGACTGGCTCGTTGTCCGCGTCACTGCCGACCCGGGGCAGACGTTCCTCGACCGCATGATCGCGCTCGTCGAGGGGGCGCGCCGCCAGAAGACGCCCAACGAGATCGCGCTCGACATCCTGCTGGCCGGGCTGTCCATCATCTTCCTGCTGGTCACGGCGTCACTCCTGCCGTTCTCGGCGTTCGCCAACCACGCCGCCGGCGCGGGGGCGCCGCTGCCGATCACGGTGCTCCTGGCGCTCCTCGTGTGCCTGCTGCCGACGACGATCGGCGCGTTGCTCTCGGCCATCGGCATCGCCGGCATGGACCGCCTGATCCGGGCCAACGTCGTCGCCACCTCGGGCCGCGCGGTCGAGGCGGCAGGTGACGTGGACGTGCTGCTGCTCGACAAGACCGGCACGATCACCCTCGGCAACCGCCAGGCGACCGCCTTCCATCCGGCCAGCGGCGTGCGCGAGGAGGCGCTGGCGGACGCGGCGCAGCTCGCCTCGCTGGCCGACGAGACGCCCGAGGGCCGCTCGATCGTCGTGCTGGCCAAGGAGCGCTTCGGCCTCCGCGGGCGCGATCTCGGGGCGGCGGGTGCGAACCTGGTGCCGTTCTCCGCCCACACCCGGATGAGCGGTGTCGACCTCGGCGGGCGGCGGATCCGCAAGGGCGCCGCCGACGCCATCGAGGCGTGGGTGCGCTCCCAGGGCGGCAGCATGCAGCCCGACGTCCGGGAGTGGGCCGAGCTCGTCGCCCGGGAGGGCGGCACGCCGCTCGTCGTCGCCGACGGCGCCCGCACGCTCGGTGTCGTGCGCCTGAAGGACGTGGTCAAGGGCGGGATCCGCTCGCGCTTTGCCGAGCTCCGCCGCATGGGCATCCGCACCGTCATGATCACCGGCGACAACCCGCTCACCGCCGCCGCCATCGCCGCCGAGGCGGGGGTGGACGACTTCCTCGCCGAGGCGACGCCCGAGGCCAAGCTCAAGCTCATCCGCGAGCACCAGGCCGCCGGCCGCCTGGTGGCGATGACCGGGGACGGCACCAACGACGCCCCGGCGCTGGCGCAGGCGGATGTCGCCGTCGCCATGAACACCGGCACCCAGGCCGCCAAGGAGGCCGGCAACATGGTCGACCTCGACTCCAACCCCACCAAGCTGCTGGAGATCGTCGAGATCGGCAAGCAGCTCCTGATGACGCGCGGCGCCCTCACGACGTTCTCCATCGCCAACGACGTGGCCAAGTACTTCGCGATCGTGCCGGCGATGTTCCTCGCCACCTACCCGGCGCTCGGCGCGCTCAACGTCATGCACCTCGCCACCCCGACCTCGGCCGTGCTCTCGGCGGTGATCTTCAACGCGCTCATCATCGTGGCGCTCATCCCGCTGGCGCTGAGGGGGGTCCGGTACAGGCCGATCGGCGCCCCGGCGCTGCTGCGGCGCTGCTGCGGCGCAACCTGCTGATCTACGGGCTCGGGGGCGTGCTGCTGCCGTTCCCGGGCATCAAGCTCATCGACCTCGCCCTCGTGGCGCTCGGGCTGGTGTAGGGAGGATCGCGTGCGTGCTCACCTCCGTCCCGCCGTCTTCATGCTGGCGCTGCTGTCGGTGCTCACCGGGCTCGCCTACCCGGCGCTCGTCACCGGGGTCGCGGCGCTCGTCTTCCCGCATCAGGCCCGGGGCAGCCTGATCGTCGCAAACGGCAGGGTGGTCGGCTCCGAGCTGATCGGCCAGCCGTTCACCTCGCCCGGCCACTTCTGGGGACGTCCCTCTGCCACACCGTCCGGGCCGTACAACGCGGCGGCCTCCTCGGGCTCCAACCTCGGGCCGTCCAACCCGGCGCCAGCTCGGCGTGCTGGGCGAGTCGCGGGTCAACGTGCTCGCGCTGAACCTCGACCTCGATGGCGTACGATAGGCCCATGGATCCAGGCCGGCCCGACCCCGACGCGCTGCTGCGGGGCCTGCAAGCCGAAGCGGCGCAGGAGGCCAGGGGCAAGCTCAAGGTGTTCTTCGGGGCGTGCGCCGGCGTGGGCAAGACCTTCGCCATGCTCGAGGCGGCGCGTGCCCGCAAGGCTGCCGGCACCGACGTCGTCATCGGCTGGGTGGAGACCCACGGACGCGTCGACACCGAGGCACTGATCGAGGGGCTCGAGCGGGTCCCGCCACGACAGCTCTCGTATCGTGGCACGGAGCTGGCGGAGCTCGACCTCGACGCCGCCCTCGAGCGCCGTCCGGCGCTGCTGCTCCTCGACGAGCTCGCCCACACCAACGCCCCCGGGTCCCGCCACGCGAAGCGCTGGCAGGACGCCGTCGAGCTGCTGGCGGCGGGGATCGACGTCTACACCACCCTCAACGTCCAGCACGTCGAGAGCCTCAACGACGTCGTGGCGCAGATCACCGGCGTCACCGTGCGGGAGACGGTCCCCGACCGGGTGCTGGAGGAGGCCGACGCCGTGGAGCTGGTGGACCTGCCCCCGGACGAGCTGCTGCAGCGGCTCCGGGAGGGCAAGGTCTACATGCCCGACCAGGCCGCCGAGGCGGTCGAGCGGTTCTTCCGGCGCGGCAACCTCATCGCCCTGCGCGAGCTGGCGCTCCGGCGCACGGCCGAGGGTGTGGATGCCCAGATGCAGCGCTACCGCCACCGGCACGCCATCGCCGAGCCCTGGCCGGCGGTGCCCCGGTACCTCGTCCTGGTCGCACCGAGCCCGTTCGCGGCGCGGCTGGTGCGGGCCACGCGGCGGATGGCGACGCTCGGCCGCGGGGGATGGATCGCCCTGCACATCGAGACCGAGCGGGACAGGCACCTTCCCGAGGCGGACCGTGCGCAGCTTTCCCGGACGATGCAGCTCGCCGAGCGGCTGGGCGGCGAGGCGGTCACGGTCCCGGGCGAGGACGTGGTTGCCGAGGCGCTCGCGTACGCCCGCTCGCGCAACGTCACCGGCATCGTCGTGGGCAGCCCGCCGCGGCGCGGCGCCGGCGGCAAGTGGCAGCGGTCGCTGATCGACCGGTTGCTGCGCGAGGCCCACGGGCTCGACGTGCACGTGCTGCACGGCCACCCTGAGCCGCCTCCGCCTCCGGTCAACCTGGCGTCGTCCCGGGCCCGGTGGTGGTCGGCGACTCCCTGGACAGTGGCCATCATCGCCACCTGCACAGGCGTGGCCGCGCTGCTCCACGGCCAGTTCGGCGAAGCCAACCTGATGATGGTGTACCTCGTGGGCGTGATGCTGGTCGCCACGCGGTTTCCCCGCCCCCAGGCCGCCCTCGCGTCGGTCCTGGCGGTGGCGGCGTTCGACTTCTTCTTCGTGCCGCCGTTCTTCACCTTCGCTGTGGCGAACCCGCAGTACCTGTTCACCTTTGCGGTGATGCTGGCGGCGGCCCTTGTGATCTCGGGCATGGCGGCCCGGGTGCGGCAGCAGGTCGAGTCGGGCCGGGCTCGCGAGCGCCGCACGGCGGCACTGCTGGCGCTGGCGAAGGACCTCTCGGCGGCGTCCAGCCAGGAGGAGGTGGCACGGGCGACGGTGCGCCGCACCGCCGAGACGCTCGACACCGGTGCCGTGCTGCTTCTGCGAACGAAGCCGGACGGCATCGAGCCCGCCGCCGCTCAGGGGGACGTCACCCTCGATGCCAGCGAGCTGTCGATCGCCGGCTGGGCGCAGGACCACGCCCAGCCGGCGGGCCGGTGGACCGAGACGCTGCCGGGCGCGAGCCTGCTCTACCTCCCGCTGCTCGGGTCGCAGGGGGCACTGGGTGTGCTCGGGGTGAAGATCCAGATGGCGCCGACCGCAGACCAGATGCACCTGCTGGAAGCTCTGGCCAGTCAGGCGGCGCTGGCGTTGGAGCGTACGGTGCTGCAGGCGGCGGCACGCGAGGCGGAGGTCCAGGTGGAGGCCGAGAGGCTCCGGAGTGCTGTGCTCTCGGCGGTCTCCCACGACCTCCGGACGCCGCTCGCGGCGATCGCGGGCGCCGCGTCGTCGCTGCTCGACCCCGGGCTCGGCACCGCCACCCGCGACGAGCTGGCCGGCACCATCGTGAGCGAGAGCGACCGTCTGAACCGCCTGATCGGCAACATCCTGCAGGTCACGCGGCTGGAGAGCGGCGCCGCCACGGTCGAGAAGGAGTGGCAGCCCCTCGAGGAGGCAGCCGGCGCCGCCCTGACCCGGGCCGAGGAGCTCATGGAGGGCCGGCCGGTGTCGGTCGACCTGCCGCCCGACCTGCCGCTCGTGCAGGCGGACGGCCTGCTGCTCGAGCAGGTGTTCTTCAACCTGCTCGAGAACGCCGCCAAGTACACGCCGGCCGGTACCCCGGTGACGGTGCGCGCCTGGACGTCCCCGGGGTGGGTCGAGGTCGAGGTCGCCGACCTCGGGCCGGGGCTGCCGGCCGGAGAGGAGGGCCGCGTGTTCGACACGTTCGTGCGCCTGTCCGCGGGCGGCCGGGGCGTCGGCCTCGGCCTCACCGTGTGCCGGGGGATCGTCGCCGCGCACGGCGGGACGATGTGGGCGGAGAACCGCAGCGGGGGCGGGGTGGCGTTCCGCTTCCGCCTGCCCCTCGAGACGCCGCCACCGGCCTTTCGCGAGGAGCTGGACGAGGGGGAGCCGAGCCCATGACCAGGACCGCTCCGACCGTGCTGGTGGTCGAGGACGACGCCCCGATCCGCCGCTTCCTGCGTGCCGCGCTCGGCGAGAGCGGCTACCGCGTCGAGGAGGCGCTGACCGCTGCCCAGGCCCTCGATGCCCTCATCAACCGGCCGCCGGACCTCGTGCTGCTGGACCTCGGGCTTCCGGACCGCGACGGTCTCGACCTGCTGCGGGAGCTCCGCGGCTGGTCGCGGGTGCCGGTCATCGTGCTGTCCGCCCGGGACCGGGAGCACGACAAGGTCGTGGCCCTCGACGCCGGCGCGGACGACTACCTGAGCAAGCCGTTCGGCGTGGCGGAGCTGCGGGCGCGCATGCGGGTCGCGCTGCGGCACGCGGCGGCGGCCGGCGGTGATGCCGGGTCGGCCAGCTACACGGCGGGCGACCTCCACGTGGACCTCGCCGCCCGGCGCGTCACGGTCGGAGGGCGCGAGGTGCACCTCACGCCGCACGAGTACAAGCTCCTCGCCCTGCTCGTCACGCACGCAGGCAAGGTCCTCACCCACCGCCAGTTGCTGCGCGAAGTCTGGGGGCCCGAGTACGGCGACGAGAATCACTACGTGCGCGTCTACATGGCCCAGCTCCGCCGCAAGATCGAGGCCGATCCCGCCCGTCCGCGCCACATCCGGTCCGAGCCCGGCGTTGGCTATCGCCTGGTCGAAGAGGGGTGAGAGCTCCCAGGCAGGCCGCCCAGCGACCTCTCTGCCGCCCATCGTCGCCCGTTGGTGGGTTGGGATGCTGTGCCCGCTGGGCGCAGTCGGCCTGCTGCCGGGGATGGATCAGGCGCTGGTTCGGGCCTGGATGAGGCGGTGCCGCTCGGTGGTGACGCGGGCCATGCGGAGGTTGGCGGCGTCGACCATCCGGCCGTCCACCGCGACGACGCCGCGGCCACCGGCGCGCGCCTCCTCGTAGGCCTGGAGCACGCGCTCGGCCCACGCCACCTCGTCCGCGGGGGGGGTGAAGATCTGGTTGACCATCTCGAGCTGCGCGGGGTGGATGCAGTGCTTGCCGTCGAACCCCAGGGCGCGGGCGATGCGGGCGGCGCGCTCGAGCCCGGCGGGGTCCCCGAGGCCGGCGAACGGGCCGTCCATGCAGCGCAGGCCGTTGGCGCGGGCCGCCGCGACGATCGTGTGCATGATCGCGTGCCAGCGGTGGCCGGGGTAGACCGCGTCGTGGCTGTCCTCCTCGCCGATGGAGGCGAGCGGCGCGTGGAGGGATGCCGCGTAGTCGCCGGGGCCGAAGATGAGGGCGTCGACGCGCGGCGACGCGCTCGCGATCTCCCGCACCGCGAGGAACGCCTGGGCGGTCTCGATGTGGACCTCGATGGCGATGCGGTTGGCGAAACCGAGGCTCGCCTCGATCTGGCTCAGCATGGTGTCGACAAAGATCACGTCTGCCGCGCGGTTGGCCTTGGGCAGGACGACGAGGTCGAGACGGTCCCCGGCCGCCTCCACCACCTCGATGAGATCGCGGTACGCGAACGGCGTGTCGAGGCCGTTGATGCGGTACATCCGCAGGCGCGGGCCGAAGTCGAGCTCCCGCAGGGCGCGCACGACGTTGGCGCGGGCCCCGATCTTCTCCTCGGGTGCCAGGGCGTCCTCGAGGTCGATGCACACCGCGTCGGCGGCGCTCTGGGAGGCCTTCTCGATCATCGCGAAGCGGGAGGCCGGGACGAAGAGCATGCTGCGTTCCAGCCGGATCGGTCCGGGCGTGTCAGATGCTGGCACCATGCGTGACATTGTAGACATCTCGGAGCCTGGAAGGAGCCGGCCCGCCGCAACCCCGGGCCAGGCGCTTCGTAGAAGCCGTGAAGGGGGAACGAGATGCGCCGGAGCTCCTGGCAGACGGCACCCTCGATCTGGCCCGCTGGGAAGGTGGCGCCGTGCGGACCATGCCGGGCGTGATCCCGCTCGTCGAGGGGATGTCGTGGCGTCTGCCGTTCCTCAGCCACAGCAAGGGCGTCTGGACGCTCCTGGACAGGCCGGCCGAGCCGGTGGTGAGGTTCCAGTACTGCACGCCACTCAGCCGGGCCCAGCTCGGCAGCCTCGAGAAGCCGCGCGCCACCGGCCGGGGCTGATGGCCGGGGCGGGTTCACCGGCTCGCGGCGGTGCGTGAGGCTGGCAGGCGTGTGGGCGTCCCGGGGCGTGGCGGCTGCCGCGGCTCGGCCCACGTCGCCGTTTGGGGCATCCATCCCCGGAGCGGGCCGGATCGTCCCCGCAGCACTGAAATGGTTGGCGTTCTTCGCCACAATGGAGGGGGAGGGGACATGAGGCCAGCAGTGGCTGACTCCCGCCACGGAGCACAGGCCGGCCGGGAAGGAAAGGCCCGACGGTCCGCCGGGTCGGCCCGGGATTCGGAGAGGAGCCCGTTCACCCGCCTGGGTGGGTGGAGGTCGCGCCGCCTGGCGGCAGGGGCGGGGCTTGGTCTGCTCGGGTGTCTCGTGGTGCTGGGTGCCGGCATGGTCGACCCTCCAGCGTCCGCCCAGCAGCTCGCCGGCGCGAGCGAGCCGGGGAGCCTGTCCGTGCGGCGCCGTCTCGAGGTCGATGCTGCGGGCCTTGTCTCCCGGGAGCGGCTCCTGGCGACCCTCGGCGAGCTGACCGCGATCGGCTCGAGCTCCCTGTGGCGCAACTCGGCCAGCCGCGGGGAGGCCGAGGCGCTGGACCTCGTGACCGCCCGGCTCGGAGCTCTCGGGTTCCTGGCCGAGCGGGGGCTCGACCTCGAGCGACAGCACTTCCGGACGTACCTCGCCACCCAGGTGCATCAGGCGCGGCTGGGGCTCGAGGTCAACGGGCAGGAGATCGAGGTCCCCGCCCACGCCCTGCAGGGGGACCGGGAGGACCTCGCGCGGGCGCTGCGGTTCGACTCGGATGGTACGCTCAATGACGACGACCCGGATCCACTCGTGGTGGCAGGTCCGACCACGCTCCTGCGGACCGCGTCGCAGCTCATCGCCCTGCCGGCCGGGAGCCTGCGCGGGCGCCTCGTGCTGCTCAACTACGCCCTGATCGACCGCAGCGTCCTGAACCGCATCGAGGCCGACTCGAGAGCCGGCGTGGTGCTGGCTGCCGAGCCGGCCGGGCTGGTGCTCGTGACGAGCTTCTCCAACCGCCGCGGTACCAGCCACGGGACGTTCGTCGGTGACCTGAGCGTGCTGGTCTCGCTGCCCACGGCGGCGAGGATCCCGACGCTGTACGCCCGGATCGAGGACATGGGGGTCGCGGGGGTGACCGGCTGGGACGACCTGGCGGCGGTCGGGCAGGCGAGGCTGACATGGGACGCCGACATCTCCTCGCCCGGGGCATCCTCCAGCCTGATCGCCAGGATCCCCGGGGCCGATCCCTCGCGGGCGGTGATCCTCGGCGCCCACATCGACTCGCCCAACAGCCCGGGGGCCCTCGACAACGGCAGCGGCAGCGTCGTCCTGCTCGAGGTCGCGCGGGCCCTCAACAGCGCCCGCACCATCCCGCCCGTGGACCTCGTCCTGTGCTGGTTCGGCAGCCACGAGCGGGGCCTGTAC
The DNA here is from genome assembly GCA_025456225.1 of Thermoanaerobaculaceae bacterium. Taxonomy (GTDB): domain Bacteria; phylum Acidobacteriota; class Thermoanaerobaculia; order Thermoanaerobaculales; family Thermoanaerobaculaceae; genus JAAYVZ01. The sequence goes on along the minus strand of JALOLB010000064.1, from coordinate 10,684 downwards.
GGCTCCACCAACTTCCTCGCGAGCCACCCGGAGCTCCTCGACCGCACCGTGGCGATGCTCGAGACCGACTGCCTGACCCGTCCGCTCGACGGGATCGAGGGTCACCTCCACGCCGAGACCTGGCCCTACGGCCGGTTCGGCGACCCGAGCCTCACCTGGCCGAACGCGATCGCGGAGGCGGCCGGCCGGCGTGGCATCGAGGTGCGGCAGACCGCCGTCTACGCCGTGGTCTCGGACAACAGCGGGTTCAGCGCCTACGACGTCCCGAACGCCAACTTCATCTTCATGAACCCGAACCAGATGACCGAGGTGCACTACGACGGCCACCTGCATGACCCGTACGACACCGTGGAGCTGGCCCGGGAGCAGGGTGCGACCCTCGAGAGCATTGCCCGGGTGGCGCTCGCTGCCGCGCTGGACGCCGGGCGGGGCACGGCCACCCTGCGGGTGACGCCCCAACCCGGCCAGCGTGCTGTCTTCGTGGCCAGCCACACCGAGGCCCCTCACATGACCCCCGCGACGCTGACGGACCACTCGATGGCACTGGCATGGGAAGGGCTCGACGTGGACACGGTGCCGTACGGGAGCCCGGTCGGGGCGGCGGACCTCGTCGATGCGGCCATGGTCGTGGCGCTGCCGGTCCATGACTACCCGAGCGAGGTGGGTGACGTGGCGCTCTACGACGAGGGATGGAGCGCCGGGGAGGTGGCGGCTCTCGAGGCCTACGCGCTCGACGGGGGTCTCCTGGTGATCGTCAACGCCCAGAGGCGGCTCAGGTTCTCGAACCAGGCCCTGGAGGCCAACGAGGACTGGCCCGATGCCAACGCCCTCGCGGGGCGGTTCGGCGTCACCTTCGTCGCCGGCGCCCTGTCCGGGACCTCCGCGGAGCGGAGCGCCAGCCATCCGCTCATGGAGGGTGTCTCCAGCCTGCGGCTGGCCTCGGGCACCGGTGTGCGGTTCACCCAGGCCGGAGGCCTGGTGCTCGCCCGGGTCGGCTCGGAGCCGGTGGTGACCATCCAGAGTGTCGGGACCCGCGGGGGCCAGGTGCTCCTCCTCGGGGACCTTGGCCTGCTCGGCTCCGACGGCGGTGTGCCGGCCAACCTGACGTTCTGGCGGAACCTGGCGCGCTACGCCCGCGCCCGGGAGGTTGCCGCCTCGTTCGAGACCGTCGATCTGGCCCCCGAGCCCTCGGCGCTCCCTCCGTTCGTGGAGTCGAGTGAGTGGCCCCCGGGTGGGCGCGGCGGGGCGAGAAGGCAGCCGTGAGCCTCGTGTCACACGGCCGGGAGGCGGTCCGGACGGCACCTGTCCGACTCGGCGCGCTGCTTGCCGTGGCCGTGACCCTGCTCACGACCCTCGCGGGATGCAGCCGGCAGGGGAAGGCGACCCCCGTGGCCGCCGAGGCTGTGCCCCCCGATCGGGTGCTCGTCCTCGAGGCGGATGAAAAAGGGAACCTCAAGTGCGGCATCCCGCTGTACGACTACTTCGACATCCGCCCGGACCCCGAGGGCAACCTGACGATCGAGGACGTGGCCTCGCCGGACGGCGCAGCGAGGTTCGTCCCCAACCGCACCAGGGAGGTGCCGCTCGGCGTGCAGTCCGGCGCCGTGTGGGTGCGGCTACGGGTGCGCAGCGAGCTCCCGGAATCACACGCCTGGTGGCTGTTCCCGGGGTTCTGGAACCTGGCCGAGATCTACACCCCGGGCGACCGGGGCTTCGCCGTCTTCAGGTCCGGGGCGTCGCTCCCGCCCCCGGAACCTGGCTCCCGGGACCCCCATCTCAAGCTCTTCCACCTGAAGCTCCTCCTTCCCGGGGGCCATCACGAGACGACCGTCTACCTGCGCCTGGCCGACCGGCTCAGCTCGGACCTCCTGGGGTCGGTCGAGGCCTCGCTGCACCGGGAGCTCCACCAGCCGGCGCTGCTGAAGTCCGAGCGGCTCGTCGACCTGGGGCCGGGCCCCAACGGCGAGCTTCGCGGTGCCGGCCTCTACGAGGCATCCGACCTGCTCCTCGACCCGGAGGGGAAGCTGACGATCCTCGACGTCTCCACGGAGGAGATCGGCCGGCACTTCGTGCGCAACCAGAGCTACTTCAAGCCCCTGGACGTGAAGAACGGCACGGTCTGGGTGCGCTTCCGCCTCCGCTCCGACCTGCCCGCGGACCACGTGTGGTGGCTGTACCCGCGCTACTGGGGCGTCGCCGAGCTGTACCTGCCCGAGCGTGGCGGGTTCAGCGTCTCGCGGTCCGGCGCCTTCGTCGCACCCTACGAGCGGTCCGCCCCCGAGGCCAACCTGCGCCTGTACTTCCTGAAGCTCCCGGTCCCGGCCGGTCCGCAGGAGATCACGGCCTACCTGCGCCTTCACGCTGACCTCTATCTCGGGCCGGACCGCGCGGTGATCCCGTCGCTCCAGCCCGAGCTGAAGTCGGGATGGCGGCGGCCCGAGAGCGGGGCCGTCTTTCTCCAGGCGGTGACCCTGGGTGTGCTCCTGGCGCTCGGTCTCTACCACGTCGTCCTGTTCGTGCGCGTGCGGGAGCGGTGCTACCTGCTCTTCGGCCTGGCGTTGCTCGGCCGCGGGCTGCTGGTCGCCGCCGACAGCCGTGTGCTGCTCGAGTTCGTGTGGCCGGACGCCCCCAGGTGGGACTTCACCTTCAGGCTCTTCCAGGGTCCCCTGTGGGTGGTGCCGTTCTTCCTGTTCTTCACGGCCTTCCTCGGCACCCGGGCGGTCACCCCGAGGCTTCATCGCGTCCTCAACCTCCTGCTCATCCCCTCCCTCGCGGAGCCGCTCCTGACCTGGCTGCGTCCCTCCTGGTACGGGCCGGTGCTCAACGCCCAGTACCTGGTGTGGGCCATCGTCCCCATCCTCGTGGCGCTGGGCGCGTTGCGGCGACACAGCAAGGAAGCCCTGATCTTCCTCGCTGCCAACCCGATCATGCTGGCCTACAGCATCTCGCAGGCGCTGAACCAGACGGGCCTGCGAGTCGACCTGCCGCTGTGGGGGGGGCTGGTCGGGGAGATGGCGGCTGCGGTCCTGTTCTCGGTCGCCGTCGCCGAGCACATCCGGCGGCTGCGGCGGGAGAGGGAGCGAGCCAGGAGGGAGGAGGCCCAGTCCGAGCTGATGCTCAAGCGGCGCGAGCTGGAGACCGTGCTGCTGCGGGGCGAGCTCAGCGAGGTGCGGCTCAAGGTCCTGCGGAACCAGCTCCAGCCGCACTTCCTCTTCAACACGCTGAACTCGATCTCGGCCCTCATGCACCTCGACGTGGCCGAGGCGGAGCACAAGCTGAGGCTGCTCTCCGACCTCCTGCGCTCGGCACTGGTCGAACGGAACGGCAACGAGGTCCGGCTCAGGGACGAGGTCGACTTCGTGGCCCGCTACCTCGAGATCGAGAAGACGCGCTTCCCGCAGCGTCTCGCGGTGGTCTGGCAGACCGCGTCGAACACCCTCGACGCGCTGGTGCCCCACCTGGTGCTCCAGCCTCTCGCGGAGAACGCGGTGCGGCACGGGATCGCGCCGCGGTCGCGGCGAGGCACGGTGACCATCCGCTCCTGGCGGCAGGACGACACCCTGCATCTGGAGGTCAGCGACGACGGTGTCGGCCCGACGAGCCGGTCCGGCACCCGGGAGGGCGTCGGGCTCTCCAACACCCGCGCGCGCCTGTTCCACCTCTACGGCGACGGCGGGCAGCTCCAGCTCGGGGAGGCGCAAGGCGGAGGGTTCGTGGCCTCGGTGACGTTGCCCTTCCATATGGTCGAGAAGCCGGGAGGCGTCCAGGATCGGCCGGAGAGGGCGGGCCCGTCATGAGGAGGCCCCGGAACGGCAGCGGTGCGGCGGCGCCCACGGGTGGTCTCGCTGGCGCCCTCACCCTCGCGATCGTGGTCCTGGCCGGCGCGGCCGCTGCGCACGCCCAGGAGCCACCGGTTGCCGCTCCGGGCGGCCGGGGTCCCGGGCGGGTGCTCGAGCTGGCGACCGACGCCGTCGGCACGCCGCTCTGCGCCTTCGCTCACGACCACTCGGAGCTCCTCCTCGATCCTGGCGGGGCGCTCACCATCGAGGACGTCACCAGGGAGGACATCGCCCGCCGGTTCGCCCCCAACCTGACGCGCGAGCGACCGCTCGTGCTCGCCGGCGGGGCGGTGTGGGTGCGCGTGCGCCTCCGCAGCAACCTGCCCTCGGGCCACACCTACTGGCTGTCGGTCGGGCGTTGGGGCACCGTCGACTGCTACGTCCAGCGCGCGGGCGGAGAGCGCACGGTCGCCAGATCCGGGGCGTTCGTGCCGGTCCCCGAGCGGTCCGCCCAGGAGGCCAACGTCAACCGCTACATCATCAAGGTGCCCGTGCCCGCGGGACCGAACGAGATGACGGTCCACCTGCGACTGGCGGGCAACGTGAGCCTGGACACCCGGCCGGTGAGCCCCGCCTTCCACGCGGTGCTCCACCCCGACGACGCCAGGCGGAGCCGGACCGAGGTGTTCGTGGCCGGCCTGACGATCGGGGTCCTGTTCGCCCTGGGGCTGTACCACCTGATCCTGTTCGTGCTGGTGCGCGAGCGGGTCTATCTGTTCTTCTCGCTGGCGCTGCTGGGCCGGGCGTGGCTGTTCGGGGTGGGGTACCGCCTGCTGCTGGAGTTCGTCTGGCCCGGCGCGGCCCACCTCGACTACTACCTCGCGTGGTTCGGGATCCCGCTCTGGGTGTGCGCCTTCTTCATGTTCTTCATGGAGTTCCTGCGGACGAGGTCGCGCATGCCGCGGGTGCACCGCCTGCTCTGGGTGGTGATGCTCCTGTCGCTGCTGAGCCCGCTGCTGCACTGGCAGCACGCTCCCTGGCTGCCGACGATGGAGGGCGTGTTCCGGCTCGCGTGGGCCTCGACGCCGGTCGTGGTGGCGGCCTTCGAGCTGCGGCGGCGGAGCAGGGAAGCGCTCATCTTCCTGCTCGCCAACGTGCTCATGCTGATCTACTTCCTGGCCTACGCGCTGGACATGCTCGGCCTCAACGTGCTGAGGCTCCTCCCCCCCGACGGCTTCTACCTGGGGATCCTGCTCTCGGCGGTGCTGTTCTCGATCGCGGTCGCCGAGCAGATGCGCGGGCTGCGCGCCGAGAAGGAGCAGGCCGAGCGGGACGAGGCGGCGGCGGAGGAGCTGCTCCACCGCCAGGAGCTGGACCGTGCCCGCCTCGCCGCGGAGCTCAGCGAGGCTCGCTTCCAGGTCCTCAAGAACCAGCTCCAGCCGCACTTCCTCTTCAACACCCTCGACTCCATCTCGGCGCTCATGCGCGTCGACGTCGCCCAGGCGGAGAGCAAGCTCGCGCTGCTCGCCGACCTGCTGCGGACGACGCTCGACGAGCGCAACGCGAACGAGGTCCGGCTCGGGGACGAGGTGTCGTTCGTCAAGCGGTATCTGGACATCGAGACGACACGGCTCGCAGGGCGGCTCGCGGTGGTCTGGGAGATTGCCCCGGACACCCTCGTCGCCCTGGTGCCCCACCTCATTCTGCAGCCGCTGGTCGAAAACGCGGTGCGCCACGGCATCGGGCCCCGCTCCCGGGGCGGCACCATCCTTGTCCGGGCGTGGAGGGAAGGGGAGTCCCTCCACGTGCAGGTGCGCGACGACGGCGTGGGTCTGCGGGGGCGTCACGCGGTGCACGAGGGGCTGGGCCTGTCCAACACCCGCGAGCGGTTGCACCACCTCTACGGCGAGGCGGCCGGCTGCGAGGCCGGCGAGGCCGAGGGAGGCGGGTTCGAGGTCACGGTGCGGGTGCCGTTCCACGCCGCCGAGGCGTCAGAGGTAGCAGTGGGTCCGATCCCGGGAATCGAGCACTGAGAGGGTGTGAACCAGTGTTGCGAGGGCGTTCGAGGCGCCGATCGTGACCACTGGCCCCGTGGAGGTGGACGTGGACGGACGTGCTGTGGGCCTGACGCTCACCGCACGACCGTCACCGAAGTACTTCATGCGACAACTGCCTGCCTCACAACCTCCCGACGCACGAAACCGGGTCCACGACCACGACCACGTTCAGGTTGACGCCGTGAGGACCCTCACCGCCTGACCAATCGCTCTCCCGCGTTTTCTTCACACGCACTGACCCGCTGACGCCCACCGGCGGGGCGGACCTGGCTGCGAACCAGCCTGACGGCGAGGACCGTGGATCAGGGCTTCGGCGCTGCCATCTTGGCCCGGATGCGCTTGACGAACGAGGCCGCGGCCGCCTTCACCTCGGCGTTGTTGGCGTTCGCCGCGAGGTCCTCGGCGATGCGCAGCGCGCCCGCGTAGTCCTTCCGGTTGTAGAGGCCCACCGCCTGGTTGTACAGGTCGGCCTCCTTCTGGGAGCTTGCAGCCGCCCGCTCCTGGAACGCCTTGCGCTGCTTCTCCTGGAGGTCGGTGTTGATGATGGCGGTGACGCCGGTGGGGGTACCGGTGGGTGGTGGCGTCTCTCCGGGAGCCGTGGCGGAGGGCCCAGGGGCCGCCGCCACCGCGGTCGCGGCCGGGGCCGGGAGCGCCAGGGTCCCGAGGGCCTCGGTCCGGCTCAGCCCGCGCGGGGCCGAGATCGTGTCGGCGGCGAGCTCACCGGGCGTGAGCTGGATCTCGTTCATCGCCGGTCCCTGGGCGTGGGCCAGAACCTCCCTGCCCAGGGCGTCCGGGGGAGCGCCGAAGGCGGTTGCGCACGCCTCGACCGGCGACCGCCCCGAGCCGACCTCGGCGAGGTAGCGGGAGATCTGTCCCGAGCGGTCGGGCTTGCCGACCACGAGGTAGTGGGTCAGGAGCCAGGAGCCGGCCACGAGGCCGGGCGAGCTGCGATCGGCTCCCAGGAGCGTGGGGACATCCAGCGCTCCAGGGGCCTGGACGAGCGCGAGGTGGCCGGGGTTCGGGCGCCCGATCTTCACGTCGGTCCCGTGGATCGAGAGCGAGCCGAAGAGCTCGACCAGCCCGGTGTCCAGCCACAACGGGGCCGACGGGCTGCCGCGGCGGACGAGGATGTGGGTGAGCTCACGGTAGGCGGCGGTGCGCATGCCGTCGGCGCCGGAGCCGTCCAGCAGCAGGGTGTTCCCGGACGCGCCCTGCTGCAGCGCGGCTCCAAGCCCCGCGCACGAGCGGCCCAGGGCCGGCGTGCAGGTGTCCTCGAAGGCCCGCGCCGAGGAGAAGAGGACGACCCGGGTCTTCTCGGGTGTCCCTCCCGGCTGCGCGATGACCTGGCCGAGGGCCTGCACCATGCGCTCGAGATCGGTGGCCAGCTCGCGGGTCGCACCTTCCGTGCCCTCCGACACCACCACGAAGTGCCGGGTCGTCACCTCGATCCAGGTCGATCCTGGCTGCGGCAGGGTGGCCTGGGCCGCGGCGCCAGTGGCCAGGACGAGCAGCGAGCCTGCGAGTCCCATCAGGACGAGAAGGGTAGACAGGTGAGAGGTCTTGATCTTCATGGCCATTCTCCCGCTGAGATGGACGTCTTCGTTCATCGGCAGGATTGTAGCGCAGCCCGCTGTCTCGGGTAGTATTGAGGTCGACATTCTCGAACGGGCATGCGTGCTCGGGGGGGTCCAGATGCCTCAGTCCGCGCCACCGCCGAAAGCCGGCCCGCCCGCCGTGGGAACGGGTGGCCCGCAAGGTCCCACCTGCCCGTCCTGTGGCTGGCCCAACAAGCCAGGCGCCGTGCGCTGCGAGTTCTGCAGCATGCAGCTCGGTGCGGTGCCGACTCCCCGCCAGCCGCCGTCCCGCCAGTGCCCGCACTGCGGCGCCCCGGCGGCGCGGTGGGGTCCGGGTGTCCGGTGCCCGACGTGCAACCGGCCGTACCTCGAGCCGCCGTCGGTGGCGAAGCAGGTCCACGTGGCGCTGATCGAGCGGCTCAAGGCCTCCCCGATGCTCGTCTTCTGCGGCGTCGTCGTGATCATCATGGTGGCGTTCGCCCTCGTCCAGCTCCGCGGCAGCCAGAAGATGAACACGGCCGACAACATCCGCCAAGTCAAGAAGATCCTCGAGATCTACGAGGGGGAGAACGGCGGCTTTCCGGCCAACCTGGCGGTCGCCGAGCAGCGGTACGGGCCGCTGCCCTCCCACGTTCGCTCCGACTCCTGGGGACGGGCCATCGAGTACACGGCCAGCAAGCCCTACCCGGGTGCGACCGAGAGCGGCCAGACGCTCTACGCCGAGTGCGAGCTGCGCTCGGCGGGACCCAACGAGCGACCGGGCGACGGCGACGACCTGGTGTGGCAGGGAGTGGCGGGCAGGGGCGGGCCGTGAGGCGGCGGGGCGGCGATGCCTGAGGGGCTGCCGAGGAGGATCGGCGCCTACGAGCTGCAGCGGGTCATCGCCCGGGGAGGGATGGCGACCGTGTTCCTCGCGGTCGCCACCGGCAGCGGCCGGCAGGTGGCGTTCAAGCGCATCCTGCCGCAGATCGCCTCGGACCCGGAGTTCGTGGCCCGCTTCCGCCACGAGGTCCAGATCCACGCCTCGCTCCACCATCTGAACATCCTGGCGGTCCTCGACTTCGCGGCCGGGCCGGGGGACTACTACATCGTCATGGAGCTGGCCGAGGGGGGCACGCTGCGGGAGCTCGTCGACGGCCAGGGGCCGTTCCTCCCGGAGGTCGGCCTCTTCGTTGCCGGCGAGGTGCTGCGGGGTCTCGCGTGCGCCCACGCCTCCGGGATCGTCCACCGCGACGTCAAGCCCCACAACGTGCTCATCACGGCGAGCGGCGACCTCAAGGTGGCGGACTTCGGGATCTCCAAGACCGAGCAGATGACCCGGCTCACGGCGACGGGTGCGCTCATCGGGACCCCCGCCTACATGTCCCCGGAGCAGGCCACCCTCGCCGACGTGGACTCCCGCACCGACCTCTTCTCGACCGGCGTGATGCTGTACGAGATGCTGGCCGGGGCCAACCCGTTCAACACCGGCAACCCGGTGACCTCCCTGCGCATGGTCGCCGAGCACCATCCGCGGCCCCTGAGCGAGGTGGACCTGCGCATCCCGGTGCCGTGCGAGCTGCTCGTCGAGCGTCTGCTGGCCAAGAGCCGCGACGACCGGCCGGCCACGGCGGGCGCGGCGGCGGCCGCGATCGACGCGCTGCTCGCCAGCATGGGCGTCAAGCAGCCGCGGGCTCTCTTCGCCGACTTCCTCCGTGGCGGGGACGTGTTCGTCGCCCGCTTCCGGCGGGAGCGGGGCCGGGCGCACCTGGAGCGGGGGAAGGCCCTGCTGGCCGCGGGCCAGGCGTCGGACGAGCTGGTGCTGTGGGAGCTCCACTGCGCGCAGGTGCTGAACCGCGAGGACCAGGAGGCTCGCCGGCTGGCCGGGGAGCTCGCGGCACGCTCCGGCTACGCCGTCGACCACGCTCCGGTCTCCGAAAGGGCGAAGGAGCTCGAGCGCAAGCTGGCCGTCGACCCGGGGAACGTCTCGCTGCTCCTGCAGCTCGCCAAGCTCCACAAGATGCAGCGGTGCTTTCCGGGCCTGATGCGCGGCTTCTTCCGCCTCCGCCAGATCCCCATCGCCGACCCCTACCTGCAGGGTCAGGTTGCGGCGCTGGTGGCGCGGGCGGGAGTGCCCGGCGTCGCGGAAGGAGGTGGCGCGGTGGCCGTGCGGGGCGCCGTGGAGCTGCCCCCGCCCGCGCCTGCTCCGGCGGCGGCCACCACGCCGCTGCGCGCTTCCCGCCTCCGGCAGGATGGCGTCACCGTGGCCACGCCGCCCCGCCCAGGGGCTCCTGCGCCTGCACCCCGCTTCCCGGAGCCCCGGCGGGTGTCGCCCGGACCGCCTGCCCCCGAGCCCGCCAGGGTCTCGTCCGGAGGCGTCGCAGCCGGACCCGTCCCCCTCGGCTTCAGGATCGGCTTCGCCCTCGCGGCGCTGCTCTTCCTCGCTGGCCTACTTCGGCTCCTGACCGGCGGGTGAGCTGCGAGGCGCCCCGGCAGTCAGGTCCTGGAAGTCGGGATCGCCTGCGAGCGCGGCGAACTCCGGCCCGTGCAGCCATGCCCGCGGCAGGCCCAGCTCGGTGGCCTGGCGGACCCAGGACAGGGCGGCGGCGTGGTCGCCCGACAGGGCGCTGACCCGGGCCGCGTCGAGGGCGGCGTCAGGGTCGTCGGGGAGCTCCCTGAGGGCGTCGTGGATGTCGAGGATGGCCTCGGTCGGGCGCTCCAGATGAGCCAGGGCCAGCGCCCTGACCCGGCGCAGGCGAGGGCTGGCGGGTCGCCCGGCCAGGTGCTGCTCGGCCAGGGCGAGAGCGTCGGTGAACGAGGCGCGGGCGGCGGCCCGCTCACCGGCCCAGAGCAGGGCGGTCCCGAGGCTCAGGGGTCCGGCCGGGTCGTCGCTGTGGACCAGGACGGCGCCCCGGAGCAGCTCGACCGCCGCGGGGGCCCTCCCACGCAGCAGCTCGCACGCGGCCCACGGCGAAGCCGTGCCCTCTCGGTCGGTCCGCCGCGCGGCGGACACCCGCTCGCAGGCTTCATCGACGTCGCCCTCGCGGAAGGCGAGCGTGGCCAGGGCCAGGTGGAAGGGCGCGAAGCCCTGGGCTGCCGCGGCCGCCTCGCGCAGCGTCGCCTTCGCCGCGGCGCGGTCGCCGGCGCGGGTGAGTGCCTCGGCGCGGGCGAGCACGGTCTGGGGTGCGTGGCGCAGCTTGAGGCTGCGCGAGAATGCGGCCGGCGCCTCCCTGTCGAGGCCCCGGCGGGCCAGCGCGACCCCGAGCCAGCGCCAGCTCACGGCGTCACCCGGTTG
>JALOLB010000063.1 GCA_025456225.1 Thermoanaerobaculaceae bacterium | reverse complement strand
CGGGGGGGGGGGGGGGGGGGGGGGCTACTCGTGCCCCACCATCAGGCGCCAGGCGACGAGGCGGTCGTTCATGGCGCGTAGCCGGCGGCACAGGAGCTGGCACAGCAGGGTGAGGAACTGGTGCGCGGCGTCCGGGTCCATGTCGAGCACTTCCTCGAGGCGATGGCGGTCCACCGTGAAGACGGTGCACCCCTCCACATGGGAGCGGGCATCGGCAGAACGTGGCAGGTCGTCGATCAGGGCCATCTCGCCGAAGACCTCTCCGCGCTTGAGGATGGCGAGCGCTTCCTCGCCCATGCCCGGGAGCCGGCGGGAGATGCGGACCTGGCCGTCGACGACGATGTAGAGCTTGTTGCCCCGCTCGCCCTCCCCGAAGATCAGGGCCTCCGGAGCGAAGCGCTCCTCGTCCGAGTAGGAGGCCAGCAGGCGCAGCTCGGCCGCCGAGAGCCCCTGCTCCTGGAGGACCTCCAGCTTGGCCGCCTCGTCGATGTGGATGCGCTCTCCGGGCTGTCCGGGGGTGACCCGCTGGGGTCCCATCCCGGGCGAGATGATCTGGGTCATGGCGCCGTTGGCGGCCCGGGTCTTGGCGGCGAGGGCATGCCAGAACGTCCACAGCAGGGCAACGCTCAGCTCGCGGTTGGACGAGGTGGTGTGCTCGAGGTCCTTGGCCGGGAAGCGAAGGAGGGTGCCCGGCTCGACACCGATGATCGTCGATGAGCGTGGGCGGTTGTCGATGAAGCTGATATCACCGAAGAGGTCACCCACCCCGAGGGTGGCCAGCACCTGGGTGCCGATGGGAGAGCGGCGGCAGACCTGCACCTTGCCCGCCAGGATCACGAAGACATCCCGCTCCTCGTAGTCCTCGCGCATGATGACCTGGGCGTGCCGGAACGCCTCACTGCGGCCGGCCTGGCCGAGCAGGAAGAGCTGCGCGTCGGAGAAGTGGCGAAAGGCACGGAAACGGCGCAGCTCGATGGCCACGCGCAGAAGCTCGTCACGCCGTTCGGAGGGCTTCTCGCGGCGAATCCCGGTCTCGGCAGGGGGCAGGCCGGAGAACAGCCGGGCACGCGTCAGCGCCACCTGCTCGGAAGCGCGCTGCAGCCCGCTGGCGCGCTGGTCCTGGAGCTCGTTCAGGTCGTTCCGGGAGATGCGGCAGAGGGCGGCGAGGGTCTCGACGCGCCGGCGAGCCGCGAGCTCGTCGCTGTCCCCGATCCCCTGGGAGAGAAGCTGGGCATCCAGGGCGTGCTTGAGGGCCTCCTGGAAGTCCTCGAGCTCCAGGGCGATGCGCGCAGCCTCGATGGCCAGCTTACGGTCCAGCGGGTTGAGCCGCCGGGCCTGCACGAACTCCTCGACGGCGGCGCGCAGGTCCCGGCGCCGGAGGTGCAGGTAGCCGGCACCGGCGTAGGCAAGGTAGTGAAACGGGGCGCGCAGCTTGGCGAGGTCGAACATCTCGAGGGCCCGCTGCAGCTCGCCCCGCGCCTCGAGCAGGCGCGCCATGCCGACAGCGTGCGAGGCCTCGAGGTTGTGGCGCTTGTGCTCCCGCTCGGGGTCGGCACCCTGGTCGCCGCGACGGCGCAGCGCATCGGCACGCTTGCGGAGCTCGTCGCCGCGCGGGGTGATGCTGGCCGCCACCTCGAGGAGCTCGGCTGCCAGGGCCGAGGCGCCCGACTGCTCCACGCGCTCGGCGATGGCCGCGAGACGCTGGGCCCATACGGGATGCGGGGTGATTTGATCGTCGCCCACACTCACACCACGGTCAACCAAGCATCGTAGGCGCTCGAAAGTGGCCTGTCAAATGGGTTTCGGGCGTCTGGGGGTGCAAGGGGAGAGGGAAGAGGGGAGAGGGGAGAGCAGGGAGATTGCGCCGGGTGGGGACCATGCGGGCGGGTTCTGGTAGGCTCGGTGTGGAGGTGGGCCATGGTGCAGGCGGAAGGGCGTACGTTTCTCTTCGACGGCATCGAGAGGATCACGCCGGGTGTGCTGGAGACCTTCCCCTACGAGTACGCCGACCGGGACGCCGAGGTCACCATCTCGACCGACGAGTGGAACTGCGTCTGCCCGTTCTCCGGGCTCCCGGATTTCGGGACCCTGCACATCCGGTACGTTCCCGACCGGGTATGCGTCGAGCTGAAGTCGCTCAAGTACTACCTGACCTCCTTCCGTACTGTGGGCATCTACCAGGAGCACGCGGCCAACCGTCTCCTGGAGGACCTGGTCGCGGCCTGCCGCCCTCGCCGCATGCAGGTCGAGCTGGACTACCGGCTGCGGGGCGGGCTGCATACGCTGGTGTCGGTGCGGTATCCCTGAGAGGAGGGGTATCAACGTGGACCTGGACCCGGATAGCCCCCACCCGCCCGGTCGAGAGTCAAGAGTCGAAGGTCGAGCGTTCCGCCGCCCACCCCGAGAGACGGCGAGCAGAGGCTCGGAGGCCAGTACGTGGACGTGGACCCGAAACACCTGCCTGGATTGCAGGCCGAGGGGTTGAGCCCGCAAGCGGGGAAGGGAGATCTTGCTGGATGATCGGGGTCCAGGTCCAGGTTTTCCGGTTGTGATGACGGGTGGTGAGGCGCCGGCGTCTGACCGGTCCACAGCCTCTCAGCGCGTGATGCGGGTCGGCCTGTCCGAGGCGCGGTGGCGCATGACCAGGATCCACGCCCCGTCGTCGCGGCGCTCGAAGACGTCGGTGCACCACCCCTCGTCCCGCCGGCGGACACCCTGGTCGACCCAGGTCTTGAGGTAGCGGTAGGTGGCGATCCCCGAGCCGCCGTAGACCCGGACGAAGCTCTGGGCGAGCCCCAGCTCCTTGACGACGCCCCCGCGCTCGCGCATCCGCCGCATCGGCTCGAGGTAGGCGAACGAACCCGCCACGCGCATGCCGTCCTCGATGACCGTGAGGGAGGCGGCCACCATCTCCTCGAGCTCTGCCGCGTCGAGCATGAGCTCACCCTTGCGCAGCTCCTCGAGGGTGCGGGTGAGCCCGGTCTCCGGATAGGCGGTGACAGCAGGAGCCGGCATGGACTCCTCCGCGCCGGCCTCGACCAGTGTCGGCTCGGCAGGAGGCGGGTGTTGCGGCGCGGCCTGGGCCAGGAGCAGGATGGCGAGCAGGGGCGGGGCGATCATGCCCGCATTGTAGCGGGCTGTGGTCGTCTACACTCCCCGGGTGAGCTCGTCGACCGGTCGCATCGCGCGCGCCTGGTGCATGTATGACTGGGGCAACTCGGCGTTCGCGACCATCTGCATGACCGCCGTGCTGCCACCCTACCTGGCCGCCCTGGCCAACCGGGAGCTGGGGGCGCCGGCCGGGACGGTGGCGTGGGCGTGGACGGCGGTGGCGGGCCTGCTGCTCGGGGTGCTGGCCGGGCCGCCCCTCGGAGCCCTGGCCGACGCTCGGGGGTGGAGAGTTCGGCTGCTCGGCACCTTCGCCGTGCTCGGTGCTGGAGCGACGGCCCTGCTGGCGGTCGGCCTGCCGGGGAGCTGGCGGTGGGGCGTGGTGCTGTACGTCCTGGCCGCCTCGGGGTTCGCCGGCGCCAACATCTTCTACGACGCGCTGCTGCCGGCCGTAGCCCCTCGTGACCGGTGGGACGAGGTCTCGGCTCGGGGCTATGCCTACGGCTACCTGGGCGGCGGGATCGCCCTGGCGGTGGCGGCCGGGATGATCCTGCGGCTCGGCGAGCGGGCGGTGCCGTGGGCGTTCGTCCTGGCCGGCGTCTGGTGGGCCGTCTTCACGGTGCCGGTGATCCGGGCGGTGAAGGAGCCGGCGCCGGAACGCCGCGGCCCGGTGTGGGCGCAGCTCGTCTCGACCCTCCGGGATGCCCGTCGGCAACCCGTGCTCTGGCGCTTCCTCCTCGCCTACTGGCTCTACAACGACGGCATCGGCACGATCATCAAGATGGCCGGTGCCTACGGGGCCGAGATGGGCGTGCCGATGGGCCACATGCTGGGAGCGCTCCTCCTGACGCAGCTCGTCGGCGTGCCGGCGACAGTGGCGTTCGGCGCCCTCGGCCGCCGCCGGGGGCCGCGCTTCGGCATCGTGGTGGCGCTGGCCGGCTACATCGTCGTCACCCTGCTCGGCTTCCTCATGCGCCAGGCATGGCACTTCTGGGTGCTGGCTGGGCTCGTGGGGCTGGTCCAGGGCGGGGCGCAGGCCCTCTCCCGCTCGCTGTTCGCCCGCCTCGTCCCCGCCGGCCGCGAGGCCGAGCTCTTCTCCTTCTACGACCTCTCCGGCCGCTTCGCGGGGGTGATCGGCCCGGCGCTCTTCGCCCTGGCCACCATGCTCACCGGCTCGGCGCGCATCGGGGTGCTGCTCGTCCTCGTCACCTTCATCGGCGGCCTCTGGCTGCTCCGCACCGTTCCAGAGCAGGCCGGAGCAGAGGCCTCAGGCCTCAGACCTCGGGAGATAGGCCTCAGGCCTCAGACCTCAGACCTCAGGTACGACAATGCAGATCCGGGCGGCCGGAGGGCCTGAGGCCTGTCGTGGCTGAGGCCTGAAGCCGGTAGGGCGGGTGGGCGGAGAACCTGAGGCCCGGGGGTTGGTCGGGCGGGATATACTCGCGGCATGGGAAGCGAGCTGGTGCCGCGGGCATTGCTGCGGTGGGACGGGTTCACGCTGCGGATCGACCTGGACATGCTGGAGCTGCAGGCGCGGCGGGTGCTGGCCGAGCGGGCGCCATTCGTGGAGCTGCGCCGGATCGGCGGCCAGGGCGGCGTGGTCGAGATCGACGTGGTGGCCGTGTGGCACGGCTTCCGCTTCGCCGGCACGGTGCGGCTGTCGGAGCTGCGCCTTCGCAGGCGCTTCCTGGGCTGCAGGGTGGACGGCCTCCATGGTCCGATGTCCGTACCGGTGCCGCTCGGGCTGCTCTCCAGGATCCTGCGCACGTCCGCCGGCGGGCTGCTGCAGCTCGACGCCGACGACCGCATCCTGCTGGTCGACCTGCGCGAGCACCTGCCGTCGGGGATCGAGGTGGGCATCGCCGAGGTGCGGTGCCAGGACCGCTGGCTGGAGCTCGATGTGGCGCCCGGGTTCGTGGCCGCTGCCTTCACCTCGCGCTTCGCCTCACATGCCCAGTGAGACGGCCCAGGCTCCAGACTTCCCGGGGCTCGGAGGTGTGGCGCCGATGCCGCCTCCCGGGACCAACGGGAGACTGGCACGGCCGTTTCGCGCCCTGAGGCACTCCAGCTTCCGCGTCTACTGGGTCGGGCAGTGGGTGTCGGTCATGGGCACCTGGATGCACATGACGGCGCTCTCCTGGTTGCTGTACCGGCTCACCAGCTCGCCCACCGCCCTCGGTCTGTTGACGCTGGCGCGGTTCGGGCCGTCGCTGCTCGGGTCGCCGCTCGCCGGCGTGCTGGTGGACCGCCTGTCGCGCCGGGGCGTGGTGCTGGCCACCCAGGCGGCGAGCCTGGTGCAGGCATCGGTCCTGGCCTGGCTGACGCTGAGCGGCCACGTGCAGGTCTGGCACCTGCTGATGCTGGCGTTCCTGCAGGGGTCGATCGACACGGTGGACATGCCGGCCCGCCAGACGCTGCAGGTGGACCTGGTCGGGGTGGAGGACCTGCAGAGCGCGGTGTCGCTCAACTCCACGGCGTTCAACCTCAGTCGCATGGTGGGTCCGGTGGCGGCCGGGCTCATCACGGCCGCCTGGAGCGAGGGGGTGTGCTTCGCGGTGAATGCCTTCTCCTACCTCGCGGTCCTGGTGGCGCTGACCCTCGTGCAACTGCGCCCGCAGGTGATGGGGAGGCGTCGCTCGATCGGGCTCGAGCTGCTGGAGGGGTTGCGCTTCGTCTGGCACGAGAGGCGGGTTCGCTGCGTGCTGGCGGCGATGGGCGTGACCTCGGCGATCGGGCTGTCCTACGCCACGGTGCTGCCGGTCCTGGCGCGCGACGTGCTGCATGCAGGCGCCCGGGGATACGGGTTGCTGCTCGCCGGCGCGGGGCTTGGTGCGGTGATCGGCTCCCTGGCCGCCGCCACGCGACCGCCGGGGATTTCTGCCGTCCTCACCTGTCTTGCCGCTCAGGGAGCACTGGGGCTGGGGCTCGTCGGGCTGGGCGCGGCGCGCTCACTGGCCGGCTCGGTGGCGATCCTGGCGTTCGTCGGGCTGGTGGTGGCGGTGCAGATGTCGACCACCAACGGTTTCCTGCAGACGACGGCGCCGCCGGCGCTGCGCGGTCGTGTGGTGGCGGTCTACACCTGGCTCTTCGCCGGGCTGGCGCCGGTGGGGGGTCTGCTCGCCGGGGTGCTCGCGGAGAGCATCGGTGTCGTGCACACGGCAATGGGGGCCGGCGTCGTGTGCGTGCTCTCCGCCGGCACCCTCTCCCTTGCCGGCTGCCGCCACCTTGGTGAGACAGGGGAGAGGGGAGAGGGGAGAGGGGAGAGGACCGCCCGCGCACCCGGCGACAGCGAGGGACGACGCTGACCGGTAAGTGAGGGGGCCAACGGCGGAAGTGGCCTGCTCCCAGCCGGCGCTCGGTGAACTCCGCCCTGCCCTTCTTCCTCTCCCCTCTTCCCTCTCCCCGTCTTTCCGGGTGGGCGGTTGGGTGGCTGGGGCGCTACACTTCGCTGCTGGTGAGGAGGGACTCATGCGCGTGGAGATCACGTACTGTGGAGTTTGAAACTACGAGCCCCGGGCGGCCAGTGTGGCTGCCGAGCTGAAGCAGGCCCTTGGCGCCGAGGTGAAGCTCGTCGAGGGGTCGGGAGGGGTGTTCGATGTGGTGGTGGACGGTCGGACGGTCTTCTCGAAGTACGAGACCGGGCGGTTCCCGGACCCTGGCGAGGTGCTGCGCCTGGTGCAGGGCTGACGCGATCCGCTTTGCCGACTGCATGCTCCCAGGTAAGATGAGCGCGTGAGCGATCGACTGCTGCGGCTGCCGCCGCGCCTCGTGGGCGTGGCGGTCAAGTTTTCCAGCCCCCAGGCCGTGACCCTGGGCCGGCGGGTGGTCGAGAAGCTCTCCAGGAACGGTGTGCAGGTGCTGAGTGATGCCGAGTCTGCGCCGGCGCTCGGCCTCGCGCCAGGGCCGCCCCGCTCGGAGCTCGGCCGAGCCGTGGACGTGGTGGTGGTGGTCGGAGGCGACGGCACCTTCCTGTCCGCCGCCCGCGGGTGCCCGGCCTCGACGCCGGTGGCCGGCATCAACATGGGGACGCTCGGTTTCCTCACCGAGCACCCGAGCGACCGCGCCGACGCTTTCCTGGACGACCTGTTGGCAGGGCGGGTCGTGGCGGAGCGGCGCGACCGGCTGCAGGTCAGTGTCGATGGCGCCTCCCATCCCTCGCCGTTCCTGGTCCTCAACGACGTGGTGATCAACAAGGCCGTGCTGGCCCGCATGATCGCCATCAGCGTCGAGGTGGCCGGCGAGCCGCTGTCCCGCTACCGGGCGGACGGCCTCATCCTGGCCACGCCCACGGGCTCCACGGCCTACAACCTCTCGGCCGGCGGGCCGATCGTGCACCCTGGCCTCGCGGCACTGATGATCACCCCGATCTGCCCGCACACGCTCACCAATCGACCCCTGGTCATCCCCATCGATCTGGAGGTGCGGGTCTGGGTGGAGAGCGGGGACGAGGGGGTCTATCTGACGCTCGATGGCCAGCAGGGCCTGCCGCTCCGGCGTGGGGAGCCGGTGAGCGTGCGCGGCGCCGCCGAGCCCCTGTGGGTGGTCCGGGACCAGGGCGTGAGCTTCTTCTCCACCCTGCACCACAAGCTGAAGTGGGGCGAGCGGGAGGGCTAGGTGCGCCGCCGCGGCGTGCACCTGTCACGCACCACCATCGCCTTTCTGGCAGTCCTGGCCATGTGGATCGGCGTGCTCGCCTGGGCCGTCTCGCTGCTGGAGCGTCCGGCAGTGCGAGGCTGGTTGGCCGGACAGCTCGCCGGCCGGCTGGAGCAGGTCGCAGGCCAGCGGGTCGCGGTCGGGGATGTGCGGATCACCCTGCTCCCGCTTCGCGTGACGGTGCTGGACCTGGAGGTCGGCCCGCTCGGGGAGCCTGCGTTCTCGGTGGCCAGCGCCGAGGTGGCGCCAGGCACGTTCAGGATCACCGATCGGGAGATCGTCATCGACCACGTGAGGGTCAAGGGCGTGCGGGTCAACACCCGACTTCCCGAGGGCCGCGACCGGCAGGATGCGGGCAGTTGGCTCCGGGTGATCGTCAAGCAGGTCGAGGTCGAGGACCTGCAGGTCGCCCGGCTGGTGGTGCCGGCGGGCATCGTGCTCGGAGCGGAGGACCTGGACCTGCTGGTCACCGGTAGCCGGCGCACGCCCCTTGCAGCGGCTGTCGTGCGTGCGGGCTCGGTGCGCGTGACGGTGCCCGGGCTCGAGCCGACGGCGTTCTCCCTGCAGGGGTGGGGGAAAGCGGTGCCTGGTGGCGTCGAGATCCGACGGCTGCGGTTGCGCGGGGAAGGCCTGCGGCTGGATGGGGCGGGGATGATCGGCGGGCGCACCGTGCGTGGCGAGGGCTCAGCGCAGGTTGATCTGACCTGGCTCGATCGCTGGGTTCAGGCTCGGGCTGACCTGCAGGGCGGGGTCGACCTGACCTGGAGGCTGGCGGTCGACACCGACGGGCAGCTCCTCGTCGAGGCCCAGGCCCGCAGTGACCGCGTGAGTGCGGTGGGCTTCGCTGCCGAGGATGTGGACGGGGAGATCACGCTGACTCCAGATGGGATCGAGGGTTCCCTGCGCCATGCCCGCCTGGCCGGCGGGGACGTGAGCGGCTCCTATCGCCTGGCGGCGCTGGGCCCGACGTGGCCGCACCGGGTGGCGCTCCGTGGCAACAATCTGACCCTGGACGGCTTCCTCCGCCTCCTGGGAGTCGATGCGGCTGGAATGGGGGCCCGGTTCGACGCCAGCGCCGAGCTCTCCTGGGACGGAGCGGGGATCAAGGCGGGACGGGGCACCGCAGTGGGGGAGCTGCGGCCTGCCACCGGCGATGTGGCCGTGGCGGGCCGCGTCCTGGTGACGCTGGAGGAGGATGGGGCGCTTCACTTCGCCACCCAGAACGTGACGCTGGCCGAGGCGCCGGTGCGGTGGCAAGGCACGCTCACCCTCGGCGACTGGATCCCCACATGGAGCATCCAGGCGAGCAGCATGCCGGTGAAGGGGGTGGCCCGCCTGCTGCGAGGCTGGGTCGGCACCGAGGTGCTCCCCGAGCGGCTCGGGGGCACGGCCGCCCTCGACCTGCGGCTGCGGGGACCGTTCCAGGATCTCACCGTGACGGGTGACGCGGCGGTGGCGCCGGTCTCGTTCGGCCCGGTGCACGCCGATGGCCTTGAGACCTCCCTGCGGATCGGCCAGGGTGAGGCGTCGTTCGAAGATGGCGTCGTCTACGTGGGCTCCGGGCAGGTGACGTGCACGGGCAGGCTGGCCTACGGAAGCGGTGGCGCCCTGGACTTCGAGCTCGGGGGACGAGGGCTGCCGCTCGAGCGTGCGATCCGCTGGTCCGGGGTCAACGCCCCGGTCACGGGCCGCCTGGCGTTCACGGCGCGGCTCGGAGGGACCCTGGACGAGCCACGCCTGGATGGTCAGGTGGACCTGAGCACGGTGGTGGCGGCGGGCGTGCCCTTCGGGGCCGGTAGCGCGACCGTGGGGCTCGCCAGCGGTGTGCTCACAGTCGGGTCGCTCGAGGTCGGGCAGTTCTCGGCCCGGGCCAGCATCGACCTCCGGCGGCGCGAGGCCGAAGTCGAGGCCAGGGTGCAGGGGTTCGGCCTGGAGGGCATCTCACCACCCCTCGCGCGGCTGGCAGGTGGCGAGCTCGACCTCAGCCTGGCCGGGAGGTTCCCCTTCGATGCCCCGGCCGGTCGCCTGGAGGTACAGAGCGCGAAGGGGGCGCGGGGGTTCGTGGAGATGGATGCCAGGGGGGTGCGGCTGGACGTGGAGCGAGCCGGGGTCTGGACGCTGGCCGGGGCTCTGGAGCGGACCGGGCCGGTGTACGCGGGGACGATCACCTATGGCGTCGAGTCCTTCCGCCAGCTTGGCCACGATCTCTCGGGCGTCGATGTGCCAGTTGACGGGCACCTGACGGGCCGGGCGGATGTCCGGCTGGCGCCACCCAGCCCGGCTCACCTCGATGGTGTCGTCGAGGCCCTCGATGTCGTGGTCGGGGGTGAGCGGGCCGGTCTCGCCCGGCCCGCCCGGTTCCGGATCGACGGAGGCGAGATCCAGCTCCTCGCCACGACCCTGGTGGGTGACCGGGCAACCCTGGCGCTGCACGGTGTGCGGGCAGAGAACGGTGACCTCTCGGGGCACGTCGAGGGTGTGGTGCCGGCCGTCCTGCTCGGTCTGGTGTGGCCCGAGGCGCGGCCCACGGGACGCGTCGAGCTGGCCGTGGAGGTTTCAGGAACGGACCAGGCCCCACGCTTCGTGGGGTCGGCACAGGTCTCCGAGGGATCGCTGCAACTGGCCGGGCTCCCCGGGCCGGTGACGCACATCAACGGACGGGTCGACCTGATCCCGGAGGCGGTGCGCCTCTCGGGGCTCAAGCTGTCGTTCCTGGGTGGCGAGGGCACGTGCAGCGGGCAGATCCTCCTGGCGCCCAGGATCGAGCTGGACCTGGCGCTGCAGGGGAGCCGGCTGAGGTGGCCGCTGGGGGCCGGGCTGAACCCCGTGCTTGCCGGCACGGCGCGCCTCGTGGGTCCGCTCGAGAACCTCTCGCTGACCGCCACTGCAAACCTGCAGCGCACCGTCTACACCCGTCCGCTGGACTTCCAGAAGCTCGTGGTCGAGAGCGTGCTGGAGCCGGTGCGGGCCCGCGCCGTCGGCGTCGAGCCGATCTCCTTCAACATGCAGGTAACGGTCCCCGCCTCCTTCGAGATCAGCACCGAGATGGCGCGGCTGGTGGCGCGCGGCGAGCTCCGGGTGGTGGGAACGAGCGCCCAGCCGGGCCTGCTGGGGCGCCTGGAGGCGCTGCCGGGCGGCGAGCTCGAGGTGGCGGGCGTGCGGTACGAGCTGTTGCGGGGGGTCGTGACCTTCACGGATCCGGAGGGCATCGAACCCTATCTCGACATCCAGGCCCGCACCACGGTGCAGACCTTCGAGATCACCGTGGGGCTGGTGGGCACGCTGGACCGCATGACGCCGACCTTCACGTCCAACCCTGCCCTTCCCGAGATGGACATCATCTCCCTCATCTCGGTCGGCCGCCGGGCCGACGAGGCGGGCTCGGTGGAAGCCGGCACCGTGGCCAGCAGCTTCCTCACCGACCAGTTGACGAGCGCCATGACGCGACGGGCCCGCACCTTGCTCGACGTGGACCAGCTCCGCGTCGACCCGTTCGCGGCCACCGAGAACGGCAGCCCGACGGCCCGCCTCACGGTCGTGAAGCAGCTCTCGCGCGACTGGACGGTCACGCTGGCGACGAACCTCTCGGCAAACCGGGCAGAGGTCATCACCAGCCGCTACCGGCTCGGGCCGGGGGTCTTTCTGGAGGCCGCCCGTCAGGCCGACGGATCGTGGGTTGCGGAGGTGCAGTGGCAGCACCGCTACTGACCGCCGGCCTCCTTGGAGCGGCCCTGGCCTGGGGGCAGACCCCGGTGCGCGAGGTGCGGCTTCACGCACCCGGGGCCGCCGAGCCCGAACGCCTCGGCGCCGTGTTCGGCATCGAGCCCAGCAGCGCGCTGTCGCGCGAGGAGATCCGGGCGGGCGTCCAGGCGTTGCTGGCGACAGGGATGGTCGAGGACGTGGCCGTTGAGCTCGAGGAGGAGCCCGGGGGCGTCGTCATCCACCTGGAGGTGCAGGTGGCGTCGCTCGTGCGCACCCTGGTGGTCGAGGGGTTGCCGCGCCGGTACAGGCGCGAGCTGGAGACCCAGCTCGGGCTGAGCGTCGGCGCGCCGGTGCAGGTCAACCGCTTCGTCTCCACGCTGCAGCGCGTCGAGGAGAGCCTTCGCAGCAGAGGCTACCCCGACGCGCGGCTGGATCCCGAGCTGTCGGCCAACTTGACCGAAGGCACCGTGGACGTCGCGATTCGCGCGACGCTCGGGGCGCCGCGAGCCTTCGGCGAGCTGCAGGCGCCGGGAAGCGACCTGGCGACCCAGGAGCTGCTGGAGGTCTGCGGGCTGCGGCCAGGCGAGCGGCTCAGCGAGGGTCGGCTCGAAGGCGCCCGTCGCCGCCTCGAGCGGCACCTCCGTGCGAGCGGGTTCTGGGAGGCCGAGGTCGAGAGCCCGGTGCTCCGGCAGGAGGGCAGCCTCATGACGGTGGTGCTGGGTGTGCTCAAGCGCGCGCACTACCGGTTGGATCTCTCGGGGGTGAGGAACGTCAAGGAGCTGGGGCCGGAAGCCCTGCCGTTCCTGCGGGGCGACGAGCCGTTCTCGGACTCCGCCCTCGACGTGATCGCCAACAACCTCCGCGTCTCCTTGCAGCAGCAGGGCTTCTTGCTGGCCAGGGTGGAGCTGCGGATCGGGGAGGACGTCGATGGGCGGGTGCTCCAGGTCAAGGTCGAACGGGGCGTGCGCAAGGCGATCGTCGCGGTGAGGTTCCCGGGTGCTGCCGCGATTCCGCCCGAGACCCTCCTGGCACGGGTCGGCGCGCGAACCGGCCACCCCTGGCGGTGGGGAGGCGAGCCGGTCGACGAGGCCACACTGGCTGCCGACGCGACGTCGCTGCTCGGGACCTACCAGTCGGAGGGGTTTGCCGAGGCATCGGTCGAGCCGGCACGTCTCGTCGATGAGGATGGGGGGCTCGCGATCGAGTTTCCGGTCTCGGAGGGGCCACGTAGCAAGGTCACAGCCGTGTGCCTGGAGGGGTGGCCGCCAGACGTGCCGGAGGCGAAGCTCACCGTGCACACCGATGGGCCCTGGAGCCAGCTCGCCGAGGACGACTCGCGGGCAACTCTGCTGGCCGCTCTCCGCGAGGCCGGCTACCTCGACGCCAGGGTCGAGGCGAGCCACCGCTGTGCCGACGGCGGCTGCGAGGTGCGCCTGGACACGCAGGCCGGAGAGCGCAGCGTGGTCGGGCGGATCGTCGTCGCGGGCCTGCGACGCACCCGGCGGAGCGTGGTCGAGAAGGTGGCGAGGCTGCGCATCGGCGAGGTCCTCGGGCCCGAACGCCAGCTCGAGATCCAGCGGCGCCTGCTCGGCCTGGGGGTCTTCAACGCGGTGGACCTCAAGCCCATCCCCGGCCAGACGGGAGGGCGGCGCCGGGGGGTCGTGCTGGGGCTCGGCGAAGGGCCGACCCGAGCACTCGCGTTCGGTGCAGGGTGGGACACGGAGCGAAAGCTCCTCGTCTCCGGCTCCTGGTCCGAGCTCAGCATCTTCGGCACAGGTCGGTCCTTCTCGCTGGAGGGCCGCTACTCGAGCAAGGAGCTGCGTGTCCAGGCCACCTACCGGGAGCCGGCATCCCTCGGCCTCCTGCGGTTCCCGTCGGCCGTGTCGGTGTACCGCACCGAGGAGCGGATGAACCCCTACGACTCGCTTCGACGTGGCATGTGGGTCGAGCTTGGAGACCGTCTGCGCCGGCCACTCCGGACGATCCTGCGTTACGAGTACCAGATCGTGGCCACCGATGCGCCAGAGGACGTGGAGTCCTCGTGGGAGCGCGACAAGCAGTCGGTGCGCATCGCCTCGCTCACCCCCACGCTGGAGTGGGACACTCGCGACGACCTCTTCTCGCCCCGGCGCGGCATCCTGGCGTCGCTGCAGTACCAGTGGGCATTCGACATCTTCGAGGCGGACGCCGAGTTCGGCAAGGCGCAGGCGTCGGTGGCCGGCTTCCGGCCGCTGCTGGGAGGTGTCTTCGCGGGTTCCCTCCGCACGGGCTTCATCCGGGACCACAGCGGTGTGGAGGTCGTGCCGCCAGAGCCCATCAACGTGCCGGTCAACTCCCGCTTCTACGCCGGGGGCCGCATCTCGCACCGCGCGTTCCCCACCGACCGTCTCGGCATCGTCGGTGAAACGCTGACCAGCGAAGGCGACCCGCTCGGGGGCGGGGGGCTCGTGCTGGCGAACCTCGAGTGGCGGTTCCCGGTGTGGGGTCCTGTCGGCGCCAGCTTCTTCGTGGACGGCGGGAACGTCTGGCGGGAGCTGCGAGACATCGAGGTGGGCGAGATGCGCTGGGGTGGGGGAGTGGGCGTCCGGGTCGAGACACCGGTGGGTCCCCTGCGAGTCGAGTATGGCTGGAAGTTCGACCGGGCCGCCATCTCGACCACGAAGATGGAGTCACCCGGCCAGTTCTACCTCTCGTTCGGCAACCCGTTCTAGCCCCCTTTCCCCTTTTCGGGCGGGGGTGCTTGAGCCTTGAGCCCGAAGCCCTGAGCCTGGTTGGGCAAGTGCGTGGTGCGGGGCAGGTGTATCATGTTCCGCCTCGCCGCGGAGCGGCGGGAAAAGGAGAAGTACCATGCGTCGTGCCACCATCCCCCTCGCGCTGTTGGCGCTGGCCATTGCCATCCCGGCAGCCGCGCAGCTCTCCCAGCAGCACGCCGGCTGGCCGTCTTCCGCCGTCGGCTTCATCCTCACTGACGAGGAGAAGGCCGAGTTCGGCCGCCTGACGAGCGACGCCCAGGCCGAGGCCTTCATCGAGATCTTCTGGGCGCGCCGTGACCCCAATCAGAAGACGAGCTTCAACGAGTTCAAGGCCGACTTCGAGGCCAAGGTGGCCGCGGCGGACAAGCACTTCTCCTGGACCACGGGAACCGGCGAGCAGAAGCTGGGGAGCCTGTCAGATCGCGGCAAGGTCCTCATCCTCATGGGGGTGCCCTCCAAGCCCATCGAGAAGGCTCCTCCCGCGTCCGGCGACGAGCGCTCGGAGCTCATGCAGCGCGGAGCCTCGGAGAGGTGGAGCTTCATGAAGCCGACCGCCAAGCCGGGGAGCGTCAAGGACGACGACTTCGTCACCTTCACCTTCGTCGAGACCCACCCCGACGCCAAGGACTACCTGTTCGACAAGATGGAACGCAAGAACAAGGCGTCCCTGAAGGTCCTGGCCGAGCGGCCGAAGCAGTTTGTGGTCAACAAGATCAACAGCGTGGTGGAGATCCCGCGGCTGCTCATCGACGGGACGCCTGCCGCGACGGTGGAGCAGCTCGCCATCCTGGACGCCGAGCCGAAGCCGTGGCCGGAGGGCGCCGCGGCACTCGCGGTGGCCGGTGTGCAGTCCGAGACCCTGCATCCGCTCTGGGTGCACCTCCAAATTCCCGACGCGATTGATGCCGTCGACCAGGCGATCGGCCGGGCGACGCGAAAGTCCGACGGGAAGGTGATCGGAACGTTCCAGACTCCGATCGTGGCGATCAGTCTCGCGGGTGCCCGCGGCTACGAGCTCTCGCTGCCGGTAGAGGTCGGCGAGTACAAGGTCGACGTGGCGCTGCTGCGGGCCGGGATGCCGGTGGCGGTGCGCTCGTTCGATGCCGTCTCCGACCCGTCCTCGGCGGAGGGGACGTACCTCTCGGCCATGTACACGGGCGATCCCCACCAGGAGACGACGTTCAAGCTGGGCGACCCCTTCAACATCGGCGGCTGGCGCATCACCCCGCGCGCGGATGGCGTTTACAAGCCGAGCGAGCAGCTCGCCTACTTCGCCTACGTGATCAAGCCTGGTCTGGGCGAGCAGGGGCTGCCGAAGATCGCCTTCGGCATGAAGCTGACGGTGAACGGCAAGGACGCAGGGAAGCGGCCGCCCGCTCCGGTCCAGGTCTCGAAGATCGCCGAAAACTTCTACATGTTCGGGCAGAACCTGCCGCTCTCGGCCTTCACCAAGCCGGGCACCTACGAGCTCGAGCTGACCCTGGTCGACCAGATCACCAAGGTGGAGCGCACGACGGTCGTGAAGCTGAACATGGTCAACGACGCCGCGGCGCCCGCCACGAAGTAGCACAGCGTGCGGGAGCTTGACGGTTTTCGTCTCGCGAGTGTCGAGGAGGCCGCGGCGGAGTTCCGCCGCGGCCGCTTCGTCATCATCGTCGACGACGAGGACCGCGAGAACGAGGGCGATCTGGTCATCGCGGCGGAGCGGATCACGGCGGAAGCCGTCAACTTCATGGCCACCCACGCCCGCGGCCTCATCTGTCTTGCCCTCACCGAGCAGCGCTGCGACGAGCTGCAGCTTCCGCCGATGGTGGATCACAACACCTCGCCGCACCAGACGGCGTTCTGCGTGTCCATCGAGGCGCGGCACCGCACCACCACCGGCATCTCCGCGGCGGACCGGGCCAACACGGTGCTGACCGCCGTCGACCCGGCCACAAAGCCCGCTGACCTGCTGCGTCCGGGGCACATGTTCCCGCTGCGCGCCAGGGCCGGGGGTGTGCTGCAGCGGGCCGGGCACACCGAGGCGTCGGTGGACCTGGCACGAATCTCCGGGCTCTATCCCGGCGCCGTGATCTGCGAGGTCATGGACGTGGACGGCTCGATGGCCCGGCTGCCCCGGTTGTGCGAGATTGCCCTGGAGCACGGATTCAAGGTCGTCACCGTGCGCGACCTCATTGCCTATCGGTTGCACACGGAGCGCCTCGTGGAGCGGGTGGCGGCGCCCCTGCTGCCGACACGCTACGGGACGTTCCGGGCGGTCGCCTACCGCTCCCGGCTGACCGGCGAGGAGCACGTCGCCCTCGTCATGGGCGACCTGGACCCCGAGGAGCCGGTGCTGGTGCGGGTGCACTCCCAGTGCCTGACCGGCGACGTCTTCGGCTCGTCCCGGTGCGACTGCGGGCCGCAGCTCGAGACGGCCATGGAGCGCATCGCGGCGGAGAGGAAGGGCGTGCTGCTCTACCTGCTCCAGGAGGGGCGCGGCATCGGCCTGGTCAACAAGCTCTGCGCCTACGAGCTGCAGGACGGCGGCGCGGACACCGTGGAGGCCAACCAGCGCCTCGGGTTCCTGCCGGACCAGCGCGACTACGGCATGGGCGCCCAGATCCTGCGCGACCTGGGCGTGCGCCGGATGCGCCTGATGACCAACAACCCGGCCAAGTACGTTGCCATGGGCGGCTACGGGCTCGAGATCGTCGAGCGTGTCCCGCTCGAGGTCCCACCCACCGAGCACACCCGCCGCTACCTGGAAGCCAAGAAGACCAAGATGGGCCATCTGCTCAAGATGGTCTGACCCGGACCCCCACCCACCCAGGCCTCAGGCCTCAGACCTCAGGCCTCAGGAACTGCTGGCCTCAGGCCTCAGGCCTCAGACCTCAGACCTCAGAAACTGCTGACCTCGGGCCTCAGACCTCAGGCCTCAGGTACGACGAGACAAGCCAGGTTGGGTGGGGGAGCTGA
>JALOLB010000269.1 GCA_025456225.1 Thermoanaerobaculaceae bacterium | reverse complement strand
GAGGTCGATGCCGGAGAGGTGGCCGGCGGGGGTCCAGTGCAGGGTGTGGGTGACGCCGCCAGGGAGGGTGCGCTGCTGGAGGCGGCCCGCGGGGTCGTACTGGGCGGTGAACGTGGCGCCGCCGGCCTCGGTGAGGGAGAGCAGGAGGCCGTCGGCGTCGGTGACGCGGGTGGTGGCGGTCTTCCCGGCCAGGGTCTCGACGACGGTGGTGCCGAGCGGGGTGGTGTCCCAGGTGTGGAGGCGCTGGTCGGGGTCGAGGCGGCTCGCGAGGCGGCCGAGGGGGTCGTAGGTGAAGGTGGTGACCCCGCCGTCGGGGGCGATGCTCCGCACCGGGCGGCCGGCGAGGTCGTGCTCGCTGCGCTGCACGTACTGGGCGGGGCCCTGGCCGGGGTGAGCCGGCTGCTCGGTGACGGAGCCGGGGTCGCCGGAGGGCCAGTAGCGGGTGAGGATCGAGGTGCCGTCGGGGAGGACGCGCCGCGACTCGGCGCCGGCAGGGTCGTGCTCGAAGGTGGTGGTCCGGCCCAGGGGGTCGGTGACGGTTAGGGGGAGGCCGCGGGGGTCGGTCCATCCAAGCTCCGACAGGGTCGGCATGGGGAGGACGCCTCGGGAGAGCTGGCGGCTGAGGCGGACGGTCGAAATGCGGAGGTGGAGCTGAGTGATGGGGTGGAAGGGGCTCGGAGCGGTGAGACTGGCGAGCGTGGCAGCGGGCGCAACAGTGAAAGACGGGGCAGTCGCTTCGAGGTGCGGCTCGGAGGTGGAGGGCGTCGCGCGGCTGGCGAGGACGGCGGGAGCGGCTGAAAGCAGCGCCACGGCGGCCACCAACGCCCGCATCAGCACCCCTCTCTCGCCCTGACGGCCTGCCATGGGCCATGTTACCAAGGACAAGGCAGTAGACTCGCCTGCTCGCTCAGGATGGGACGAGAATGGTCATCCTTCCTGGCGTCCGGAGGCACTTCTAATGTCACACAGTACCGTCGCCTCCGTGCCTTGACGACCCCCCAGGCCGCGACCATGATGCTGTTGGGCAGGACAGGAGCGCATGGCACGACCCCACTCCGAGGCGTCAACCGGCAGCCGTCAGGCGGTGCCGGTGGGGCCGTGCCTGCCGCCGGTCGCGGTCCCGGAACGGGTGTCGGTGCGCGCACCCGACCCTGTGACGGTGGCCACTGTCGCTGCGGCGCTCGAGGACGTGCACGGGACGAAGGACCTCGGTAACAAGGCCGACCCGGTCGAGGAGCTGGTCTTCATCCCGCTGACGCGTCAGACGCATCGGGCCAACTCGCTGCGGAGCTGGGCGGCGATCGAGGCGCTCGGGGGGCCTAGTGCACTGCTCGCAATGCCCGAGGACGAGCTGGCGGCATTGCTCAAGGACGGCGGGTTCTCACGCCAGAAGGCGGGCTGGATCAAGAGGTCCTTGGCAATCATCGTCGAGCGCTTCGGGCGGCTGTCGCTCGAGGACGCGCGCGGCTGGAGCGACACGGAGGTCGAGGCATTTCTCTGCACGCTGCCCGGGATCAAGGTGAAGTCGGCTCGCTGCGTGATGATGTACGCGATGGGTCGGCAGGTGCTGCCGGTCGACACGCATCTCCGACGCCTCGTCGAGCGGCTGGGGTGGGTGCCAGCAGGGTTGTCGGAGCAGCGGATCCACGCCGAGCTTGATCGCCTGGTGGCGCCGGAGCTGCGCCACTCGCTCCACGTCAACGCGATCTGGCACGGGCGTGCGGTGTGCCGGGCGATCAGGCCGCGGTGCCGGGAATGTGTGGTGCAGCGGTCGTGTGTCTATGGCATGATGATCGTGTACCCGTCCACGCCGGAGCAGGGCGCAAAGCCGGAAAGGCTCTGGGTGATGGATCATGCGTAAGGCATTGAGCTTGTACACGGGCGCCGGGGGGTTGGACCTCGGCTTTGAGGCGGCCGGCTTCGAGACGGCGGTCGCCGTGGAGATCGACCCGGAGGCGGTGGCGACGCTACGCGCCAACCGCTCCTGGCCGGTCATCGACCGCGACATCCACTGGGTCACCTCGCAGGAGATCCTCGCCACGGCGGGGCTGGTCGAGGGTGAGGCGGACGTGCTGATCGGCGGGCCACCCTGCCAGCCGTTCTCCAAGTCGGGCTACTGGGCCTCGGGCGACACGAAGCGGCTCGACGACCCACGGGCGGGGACGATGGGGGCGTATCTGCGGGTGCTGCGCGACACGCTGCCGAAGGCGTTTCTCCTAGAGAACGTCCCTGGGCTTGCGTACCGCGGCAAGAGCGAGGGCCTCGATCTGGTCGAGCGGGTGGTCGCGTCGATCAACCGCGAGCATGGAGTGCGCTACCACCTGGTGGTCGGCCGGCTCAACGCGGCGGACTACGGGGTGCCGCAGGTTCGGGAGCGGGTGATCGTCATCGGGTCGCGGGAGGGTGCGGCGTTCCGCTTCCCTGCCCCTACGCACGGGCTGGTCACGGGCAACGAGCTGCTCGCGGCGGTGGAGCCGTGCACGACGGCGTGGGATGCGATCGGGGATCTCGAGGGGGACGACGACCCGGGCCTGGCGGTGCGCGGGCGCTGGGCGGCGCTGCTGCCGTCGATTCCGGAGGGGGAGAACTACCTCTTCCACACGGACCACGGGAAGGGGCTGCCGCTGTTTGGGTGGCGGCGGCGGTTCTGGAGCTTCCTGCTCAAGCTCGCCAAGGCGCGGCCGTCATGGACGATTCAGGCGCAACCGGGGCCGGCGGTGGGGCCATTCCACTGGCGGAGCCGGCGGCTGTCGGCGAAGGAGCTCTCACGGCTGCAGACGCTGCCGGAGGGGTACCGGGTGCTGGGGTCCCTGGGCGCGGTGCAGCGGCAGCTCGGCAATGCGGTGCCGTCAGCGCTCGCCGAGGTGCTGGCACGGGCGATCCGGCGGCAGCTCCTGGGGGATGTCGAGATCGATCCGCGGCCAACGCTGATTCCGGCGCGGCGGCAGCCGGTGCCGCGGCCGGAGGCGGTGCAGCCGGTGCCGGAGCGCTACCTGCACCTGGTCGGCGAGCACGCGCCGCACCCGGGGACGGGGCAGGGCTACGCGGCCACGGAGCGCCGGGCCACGCGGCAGGAAACGCCGACGGAGGTCGGCGTCCCGCGGGTGGCGATGGGGTCCAGGTCCTGAGGGCTACTCGACAGGTCGGTTCTGCTTGGTGCCGCGGATCGGCTGGCTGCGCCAGAAGGTGTTGAAGTCGGCCTCGCTAGCGAAGTCACCCTGCTCGGCCTTGAGCTTCGCGATATCGGAGACGGCGGCGATGTAGCACCGGGTGCCGCTCGAGCGCCGCCGGGTGGCGACGCGCCACTTCTCGACCACCAGCAGGTCGACGTTTCTCGCAGTGGCCTCGGCGTAGTCGTAGAGGGCAATCAGGGCGAGGTGCGCGGTGTAGCTGGCGTACGGCATGGCGATATTGGGCGCGGGCTGCTCGGGGTGGCGGTAGTAGTCGGCGTCAAAGGTGCCGATGGTGATGGCGGACTGGGTCCTCTTCCCGCGCTCGGCGCGGCGCGCGCACTTGACGTCGACGGCGAAGCGGTTGGGACTGATCAAGGGGCCGTTGAAGGTGAGGTCGGGATAGGTTCGCTCGCCCCCGGCGATCCACTTGAGGTCCTTCAGTTGAAGAAGCTTGCGGTGGAGGTACTCCTTGAGGGAGACCTCGAGAACCCGGCCCACGAGCGAGGCCTCCCGCGGCAGTGGGCGGATCGAGCCGTCCTTGAGGTACAGACCGGTGACGTCGAACTCGTATCCCTTCATGAGCTCCCGCAGCACCGCTTTGAAGCTCCCCACCGGGTCCGCTCGGTCAAACTGCCTCACCACCACGACCTCCATTGTTCGACTGCCATTTCAGCCGCCACCGGGCCGCACGATACCAGAAACGGAGCAGCGAGATCGTGAAACCTGCTGGCCCTGAGACTCCTTCCGGCCGACGGCAGTTTTCTCCAGAAACAGACTACCCAAGCTCCACGAACGTGACACCAGTAACCCCAAACCTCAAGAACGCTGACCGTACATGCTCGTCAGCAACGACTGCAATCGCCCAGCCAGCAATCCGAAACAGATGGAGTCCCTCTGCACGAGATTGGTCGATTGCCATCCGTGTCACCATCCTCATTCTCCCGACACGGTCGGGTCGTCCGTCAGCCTCAGTCCACCACGTGATTTGGGACCTCTGCTGGTCCAAACAATCCACGACGGAGAGGATATTCAAGACCTCGAACGCTCCCTCAGCGGCCACACCCGAAACAACAACTGGAATTCGTTCGACCATGCATCCAAGCTGCCCATCGAGGATATCGCCGACCCCGGTGCGGACAACAGGCATGTCAAAATCCGCGAAGGTGAAGTCAAGTGGCTGTCCATTCTGCCTGGTGGACACCTCAAGCGGACTTTGAATTCTTGCAGGCAACCCAGTGGTGAAGCGACGAGGATCGACAGACACGCCTCGGACATCGGACGGACTACCTAAGAACCACCGAGAACTCAATGATAGGTCGTCGGAAAGTCGAAAGAACCTCATTGGGCCTCCGCTACTACTTCTTGACAAGCAGCTCGTTCAGGACTGTCCCTGGCGTCGCAGCTTCCTTCTTGATTTCACGAATCTCCCTAAGGAACGCGCTGCAGTACTCGTCGCTCTGATACTCCAGCCCTTCGGTTGCCTGGATCAGTCGGTCATACACGGCCTGATGATAGGGGTCCGGGTGTGGCCCTGCATGCCCAGGAATCCGGACCCTGTTCGGAGCGCCCTGCATCGACTGCTTGGCGGCCTCAAACAAAGGGCTGAACTTGAGGGTCCACTTCTGCCCTGCCTTCGAATTCTTGTCGGTCGCAAGGTGGTGAATGTCACCTTCTTCAGGTTCCCGGAATTCCGAATCGGACCCCCTTTCATCAAGAGTCGACCCAGTCGCTCTTGCCAGGTATTGAGCCGTACTGGGGATTGGGACGGCGGGGATACCCATAGCAGGAGCGGCCACTGGTAACGGAGCTGCACCACCTCCCACGGGCACTGGCGCAAGAGGGGGGCCAGTAGGCCCGGGGGGAAGACTGGGCACCGCCTGTGCAATTGCCTCCATACCACCGACAAGCAGCGCGCCGGCGACCTGGCCCCGCCGCTGGGCCCGCGTGTCGTTCGGGCTGGATCTGAATGCCCGCACCTGATTG
>JALOLB010000062.1 GCA_025456225.1 Thermoanaerobaculaceae bacterium | reverse complement strand
CTGGCCGGCTTCCACCACCGGGTGGTGAGCGGCACCACGTGGTCGACCACCGACGGCAAGTTCTTCGACTGGGTCGAGGAGACCACCGAGAACATGGCCAAGGTGGGGCTCGCCAAGCTCTACTCCAAGGGCAAGAAGGTCAAGGAGTAGGGGACGGCACGGGCCAGCCGGCACGGCCGACCCGTGATCTCGGGACCGGCGGCTGTGAGCGGCGTCGCCCTACTTCTTCGGGGCGGCGGAGCCGTCGGCGCACTTGGGGAGCGGGAAGCGGAACGCGAAGGTGTTGTCGTAGGGTCCCCAGTCGCCCGTGGTCACGCCGTTGCGGACACCTCCCACGAACTTCGGGCAGCGTCCGGCCGCGAACACCGTCACCGACCCGCCGGCAGCCGGGATCATCCCGGCGTGTCGCGCCGCGGCGCAGATCGACGAGTCGAAGGTGTAGAGGTCCGAGCCCCACACGCTGCCGGACATCTGCTGGGGGGCGCAGGTGCACTCGAGGCCCTCGGTGGTTGACCGGCTCTCCTGACCGACCATGTTGGCGGGGCATGGCTCGACCCCCGCCTCGCCGGTCTGGGGCAGGCACGCCGGCGCCGGGTGCTCGAAGGCGAAGGTCTTGTCGTAGGCGCCCCACTCCCGGCTCGTCACGCCGTGGCGGGTGGACCCGGTCACGCCCGGGCAGCTTCCCTCGCGGTACACCGTGACCTTCCCGCCGCTCGCGGCGACCACGGCGGCGTGCCTGGCGGCGGCGCAGATCGAGGAGTCCGCGGTGTAGCGGTCGGTCCCCCAGACGCTACCCGTGAACTGGTCGGCCGAGCAGGTGCAGGTGAGGCTCTTGCCGATGGCGAGGCTGCCGTAGCTCAGAAAGTTGTCGGGGCACGGCGGGGTCTGGGCCTGGACGAGGCCAGTCGCCGTCACCGCAACGATGACGAGAACCCCGAGCCAGCCGATGAAAGGGTGATTGGACCGTGTCGTCATGGGTGCGCTCTCCTTTCGCTGGCCGCGTGCGGCGCGGCGCCCTGCGAGTCACGAGCCGGATCAGCAGCTCTTGTGCCAAACCCTCGAAACCGCCGACCTCATGAGCCGCTTGCAAGACTCTCGGCGCTCCGTTCCTCCCCCTCGCCCCCGCAGGGGGAGAGGGCCGGGGTGAGGGGGTGCAACTCATTTCTGTTCAAGGACAAAGCACCCATCACCCTATCCCTCTCCCCGCTTCGCGGGGCGAGGGGACCGGAGCGGCAACCCTTGAGAAGTCGGATTCTGCAAGAAGCTCTCATGATTCAGATTCCCGATGTCCAGTATGGTACGGCCGGCGATCGGGGGTGGCAATCGCCGCCGTGGGAACCCCTGCCGCCGGCGCTTCCCGGAAGCGAGAAGAGGGTCTCTCACCCCTGGGACCGCGGGCCCTGAGGGCGCCCACGGGAGGCGGGCGTCTCGCCTGCCTGCCCGCGACGACGCCCCGCTCACCCGCTGTCGCGCTGCACCTTCTCGACCAACGCCCAGCTCTGCAGCAGCTCCGGCAGTGACCCCATCCTGTGAATCGTGCCGACCCGCGCACCCCTTCGAACCTCGCCGTCCCGGGGGTTGTACCAGACCGCCCACAGCCCCGCCGCCAGCGCCCCCTCCACGTCCGCCTGCCAGTCGTCCCCGACCAGCACCACCCGCCGGGCCGGCAGGCCGAGGTCGGCCAGCACGGCCGCGAAGTACTCCGGGGAGGGCTTGCGGACACCCAGCGCGCGGTAACAGTAGACCTTGGCGAAGCTCGCCGCGAGGCGGACGCGCGCGAGCGCCGCGCGGATCTCACGCGGCTCGGAGTCGGCCGCGTTGGTCGCAAGCCCGATCACCGCGTGGGGACGCAGCGCCCCCAGCGCCTGCCGGATCCCGGGCACGACCTCGACCCGCGGCCAGCTCGCCATCGGCCCAGGGCAGTCCGGGAACACGCGCATGACCGTGTCCCCCCAGTCGAAGAGCACCGCCAGCCCCCGCGCCTCCCCGGGATCCGGGGTCCGGGGTCCGGGGTCCGTGCGCGTCGACTCTGAACCACGCGCCAGGGTGCCGGCAGCGGTGTCACCTGTCCTGGGCGGGTGCCCTCGTGGTGGACGTGTCACCCGGCAACTCTAGCCCAAGCGCGTCCCCGGAGAAGCCCCGGCACCCGCCAGCCACCGCACTCGTCCTCTTTTTCCTGCAGGGAGTCGCTCTGAATCATAATGGCCGCATGCGTGTCGTCATCACCGGCGCCACCGGGCGCGTCGGGCGCGCCATCTACGTGCAGCTCGCGCGCGACCACGACGTGCTGGGCCTCGACCGGGCGCCGTCGTCGACCGCCGACCGACTCGGCGACATCACCGACGAGCCCTGGCTCGAGGACGCCGTCGCCGGTGCGGATGCCGTCGTGCACGTGGCAGCGCTGCACGCCCCGCAGGTCGGCCACGTCGGGGATGCCGAGTTCGAGCGCGTCAACGTCGGGGGCACGCGGGCGGTGCTGGCGGCGGCGTCGCGCCGGGGCGTGCCGCACATCGTCTACACCAGCACCACCGCGCTCTACGGCACGGGAGGCTGGATAACCGAGCAGATGCGCCCGCAGCCGCGCACCGTCTACCACCGCACCAAGCTCGCCGCCGAGCGCCTCCTGGAGGAGGCCGCAGGCGCCGGCGGGCCGGCGGTCACGGTCCTCCGCATGTCCCGGTGCTTTCCGGAGCCGGCGCCGGTCATGGCCGCGTTCCGGCTGCATCGCGGCGTCGACGCCCGCGACGTGGCCGGGGCCCACGTGCTGGCGCTGGCCCAGCCGCGGCCCGGGTACCGCGTCTACGTCATCTCGGGCGCGACGCCGTTTCGCCCCGACGACATGCCCAAGCTGCTGCGGGACGCCCCGACCGTGCTGCGGCGGCGCGCCCCGGCGCTGGTGTCGGCCTTCGACCAGCGGGGCTGGTCGCTGCCCGAGTCGATCGACCGCGTGTACTCGCCCGCGCTCGCGCAGGCCGAGCTGGGCTGGCAGCCCCGCCACGGCTTCGACGAGGTGCTGCGCCAGCTCGATGCGCTGTCGCCGGAGATCCTGCCACCGCGGCGGGGGTAGCGGCGACAGGCGCCGGCGTGGGCGCCGACGCCTCGGGGCTACAGCGGCACCACCTCCACCGCCTGCTGCCCGGCCGGGAGCGGCAGGCGGGCGTTGACCGCGGCCAGCTCGCGGGCCAGGGTGCCTCCGACCGGCGCGTCGGTCACCAGGAGAACCCGCAGCACCAGCACCACGGCGCTCTCCGGGGCAGCCCGCAACGCCGGGTTGCGCAGCACCTGGTCGAGGGTGGACACGGCCGCGGTATGGTTGCCCGCCTCCGCCAGGCGCCGGGCAGCGAGGATCGGGCCACCGGTTCCCGTCACCGTCTCGGCGACTCGCAGCGCCTCGCGCAGGGGCGCACTCCCGGGGTTGGCCCGCACACCCTCCTCGAGAGCCTTGCGGGCCTCCCCGTGCCGACCCAGCTCGGCCAGGGTCCGGGTCAGGAGCAGCCACGCCTGGTCGAGCGTCGGATCGAGCTGGAGCGCGTTCCGGACTGCCTTCTCGGCACGCTCCCGCTGGGCCAGGGCGAGCACCCGGGCGCCCTCTGCCAGCCACTGCGCACCGTTCATCCCGAGGATCGCCACCGGGGTGGTCTGCAGCCTGGTCCCACAGTACAGGCACAGCGGCTGCGGTCGGACCTGCCGGCCGCACTTCGGACAGGTGAGCATTGCGACCTTCCCCGCTCAACCGTACCACGGGGCGGCCGGTGCCAGCCCCCCGGTCGTCGGTGCGCCCCCGCCAGCTTGCACGGCGACCCGGCTTGACGCCGTGCCCATCACGGGTACGCTCGTGATGGTTGCATCGCGCGGCCCTGTCAGGCCAGGGAGGACGTCATGATCGAGACACTGCACCGCTGGGCCCAGGAACGCGGCTACCGGGTCGGTCACGGCCCCGTCGAGGTGCTCGTTCAGGCTCGGGCGACGGTTGCCGCCTGCCACGAGCGCGGCGAGGTCGACGACGCCTTCTGGGACGAGGTGCGCGCGGCGCTGCTCGTCGGGGAGCCGGCGCCCGGTCTGGGCACCATCGTCGTGGTCGCGGCGCCCACCCCGGCGTACCTCGTCTCGTTCGAGACCCCGGAGGGCCGCCTGGACACCGTGCTGCCGCCGACCTACGTCCGCTACCGCGCGAGGTTCGAGGAGGTGCGCCAGGACCTGGCCGCCCACGGCCTCCCCGGCGCCCGCGTCGAGCACATGGACGGCCCGATCAAGTCCGTGGCGGCGCGCCTCGGCGTCGTCCGGTACGGCCGCAACAACGTCACCTACGCCGACGACCTCGGCAGCTACATCCAGCTCTGTGGCTACCTCACCGATGCCGAGCTGCCCGTGTCTGCCACCCTCGGGTCACCCCGGCTCCTCGATGCATGCGCGTCATGCGGGATCTGCGAGGCGGCGTGCCCCACCGGCGCGATCGGCGCCGACCGGGTGCTGCTCCACGCCGAGCAGTGCCTGACCCGCGCCAACGAGAGCGCCGGTGACTGGCCGAGCTGGGTCCCTGACGACGCCCACACCTGTCTGCTCGGTTGCCTGGCGTGCCAGCGCCCGTGCCCGGCCAATCCGGAGTTGCCGGTTGCGGCGTCCGGAGTGGCGTTCTCGGCGGCGGAGACCGACGCGTTGCTGTACTCCGACGACGCCACCAATCACCCCCGCCCAGGCGGCATCGCCAAGAAGCTCGCCTGGCTCGGCTTGCCCTACGAGGCGAGCATCCTCGGCCGCAACCTCCGGTGCCAGGTCCGTCACTCTTGACACTCTGGAGTAGTGGGCGCTGTGGCGACACGGAGCTCCATGCTGGAATGGGACCAACCTGGAAGGTAATGAGGTAGCCGCCGAGACGGTCAGGGCATGGCAGATCATCCCCACGTGGCAGCCTGACGCTGGCACGAAGGGACAGAGTATCAAGAGTGACGGACCTGGCACCGGCTACATCTGCTTGAGGGCGGCGGCGGCCGCGGCCCGGACCCCCGGATCGGGGTCGCGGGCGAGGCGGTCGGCGAGGCGGTGTGCGGCGCGGCCGTCGAAGAGCCGGAGCGCCTCGGCCGCGTGCCGGCGGGTGGCGGGTGTCGCGTCGCCGGCCAGGCGCTCGGCGAGCGCGAACGCCCGCTCGACCGGCAGGACCTGACTCGCCACCAGCTCTGGCAGCACCCGCGCCACGGACGTGCGCGCCTGGGGATCGGGGTCGAAGGCGCTGCCCGCGAGGGAGGCGATCGACGCCTCGCTGCCCCGCACCGCCAGGGCCAGCGCCGCCGTGCCGCTCACGTCGGCGCTCGGGTCCGACAGGCCGCGTGACACCTCCACCACCACCCGGTCGCCCATGCGGACCAGGAGGGCGGCCACGCGCTCGCCGCGCCACGAGATCTCGTCGTCTCCGCCTTCGTCCAGCTCCTCGTCATCCACGACGTTTCGCACCTGGTCGAGCAGTAACGGG
Organism: Thermoanaerobaculaceae bacterium; assembly: GCA_025456225.1. Classification (GTDB taxonomy): domain Bacteria; phylum Acidobacteriota; class Thermoanaerobaculia; order Thermoanaerobaculales; family Thermoanaerobaculaceae; genus JAAYVZ01. Next base: position 11,755 of record JALOLB010000062.1, on the reverse strand, counting down.
ACGCTGGCCGGATCGGCCAGCTTCTCGAGACAGGCGGCGGCGGTCTCGGCCGTCTCGGAGTCCACGGTGTGGGGCTGGCCGTAGGCCTGCACGTAGCTCGCCATCAGCTCCCGGTCGCACGCGACCCCGGCCGGCTGCCCGCGGACAAGCTGCCCGGCCCGCACGGCAAGCCGGACCTGCTCCACCTCCCGCGCATCGAACCGCAGGCCGGTGACCGAGCTCCAGACGCCGACCACACCCAGCACGAGCGCGGCGGCCAGGCCGAGACCGCCCCAGGCCAGCCAGCGCGGGGTGGCCCCGGGGACAACCGCGACGGCCATCCGGCCGGTCGGGGCCGGAGCCTCGGCGAGCGGCTGCGCGGGCTGCAGGCCCCGCCACCCGGCCCCCAGCTCGACGAGCCTGCGTCGCACCCCGTCCGGCCGCAGCCAGCCGAGCCCGCGTTCCTCCAGCTCCGCGAGGAGTGTCCGCAGCTCGGCCTCGCCCCAGCGCCCGGGGTGGCGGTGCAGGAAGAGCTCGAGGTATGGCAGTGCCCGCTCGTCCCAGTCGGCCTCGGCGCGCAGCTCCGGCTCCCACTCGCAGAACCACACCCGGAGCGTGCCGTCGGCCCCCGCCGAGAGCAGCCGCTGACCGCCGGCGGTGAACGCGACGCCGCTGATCGCACCGGTGTGCCCCCCCAGCGTCAGCATGCAGGCCCGCGACCGCAGGTCCCACACGCGCAGGGTGCCGTCCCGCCCGCCGCTCGCCGCGAACCGGCCGTCGGGGGTGAAGACCAGGGCTGTCACCGCCTCGCCCGCCCCCGCCTCGAGGGTGCGCACGCAGCGGCCGCTGCGCAGGTCGTGCAGGCTCACCAGGCCGTCGCGGTCGCCGGTCAGCGCCTGGCCTCCGTCCGGCGAGACGGCCAGGGCCGTGACCGCTGCCCCGTGTCGGCCCAGCCGTCCGAGGAGGGCTCCGCGCAGGGGCTCCCAGAGCAGCACCTCGCCGGTGTCGTCGGCGGTCACCGCGAACCGCCCCCCCGGGTCCAGCGCCCCGGCCAGGACCGGCCCGCGGTGGTGGGTGACCGTGCGGACGCACGTACCGGTGCCGAGCTCCCACACCCGCGCCGTGTGGTCGACGCTCAGCGACAGCGCCAGGCTGCCGTCACCCCCCACCGTCACCCGGGTGATCTGGCCGCCGTGGCCTGACCAGGCGGAAACCGGTCGGCCGGAGGACGCATCCCAGGTTCGCACCGCGTGCGCGACCCCTCCCGTCACGAGCAGGCGCCCGTCGGGGGTGAACGCCAGGGCGGTCTCGAAGCTCCCGGTCTCCTGGACGGCCCACACCGAGGCGCCGTCGCCGAGGCGCCAGAGCGCCAGGCGGCCGTCGGCCCCGGCGGAGGCCGCCATGCGGCCGTCCCCGGAGAGCGCCACCGCCGTGACCCGCTCGCCGTGGGCGGCGATGCGGCGTTCCTCCCAGGCGTCCCGCAGCGTGTGGTGGGGCAGGTGCGCCTGGATGCGCGCCAGCACCCCGAGTGCCTCGGGGGCGCGCGAGAACCCCTCCACGGCGCGCGCCTCGCCCAGCCTCTCGAGCGCTCCCTGCCACTCCCTTTCCCCGACGCGCTCCTCGGCCTGGGCGAGCGTGAACCGGAAGGTGGAGAGCCGTTCCAGGGTGGCGTCCACGGTGAGCGGTCGGGCGAGCGCCCACCCCGGGCGGAACGACGGCGGATGGCGGCCGTCCAGGACCGAGGCGCCGCCGCCGTGGCCCAGGACCACCACCGACAGGTCGGAGGTGTGGCTGCCGGCCATCACCGCACCCCCGGCCCTGACGGCCGCCAGCGGCTCCCGCCTGCCGAGGTCCCAGATGCGCACGGAGCCGTCGAGGCCGGCCGAGACGAAATACCCGGAGGTCGGGGCGATGGCGAGGAAGGTGCAACGTTCCGCGTGGCCACCGAGGTCCGCGACGAGCTGCCCTCCCTCCCACACCCGCAACCGCCGATCCGCCGTGGCCGCGACCACCCGGGCGAGGTCCGCGGTGGTCGCGAGGGCCGAGACGGGCTCCCCCGACCGGGCGTCGAGCGCCGCCACCTCCCGGGCCGCGGGCACCTCCCAGATCCGCACGACGCCGTCGGCGCCACCGGAGAGCACCCGGTCGGGCGAGGCCACCGCGAGACAGGTGCCATACCCCGCGTGCGCCCGCCAGGAGCCCACCCGGGCGCCGCTCGCCGCCTCCCAGATGGTGAGGCTCCCCTCGGACCCGAGCCCCACGACCCACCGCCCGTCGGGTGTCACCACCAGGGCGCCGAGCACCCCGGGCTGGAGCTGCAGGGCCCGGTCGCGCTCGCCCCGTCGCAGCGACCAGATACCGACCCGCTCGGCGCCGCCCGGCAGGAAGAGCGTGTCGCCGTCGGGGTGGAGGGCCAGGCAGCGCGGCCGCTCCCCGGCCGGGCGCAGGGTGCGCACGACCTCTCCCGTCCTGGGTTCCACCGCGCACACCCGCCCGTCCTCGACGAGCAGCACCGCGACGCGCCCGTCCGGGCTCGCCGCGACGGCCGTGACCCGGGTCGTGACAGCCCCGACCCGCCGGCGCAGGCATGCCCCCGGGACGATCCGCGCCAGCAGCTCGTCCGGGACGGAGGCGACCTGCAGCCCCGCGGCGACGGCCTCCTCCCACGCTCGCCGCGCCGCCGCGTGCTCGCCCAGGCGCGTCAGGGCCAGCACCTGCAGCCCGGCCGCGACGGCGTCGGAGGTCAGCCGCTCGGCATGCGGCTCGAGATGGGCCAGCACCTCCCGCCACGGCGGCGGATCGGCCGACGCCCAGGATGCTGCGACGGCCAGCGCCGCGTCGCGCGCCACCTCCCACTCCGAGCTGGTTCCGGCCGCCGCGAGCAGGCACGACCGGGCCGCCTCCCACTCGCCGAGACACAGGTCCAGCCGCCCGGCCAGGTGCTCGTCCCGCCACGTGGCGCTGTGGCTCCGCCGCACCTCGGCGAGCGCGGCCCGGGCCTCGGCATCGGTGCCGCCTCCCCGCCACCGCAGCAGCGCCAGGTTGTAGGAGGCCTCGACGTGGTGCGGCTGGGCGGTCAGGGCTCGCGTCCATGCCGACTCGGCCCGCCGGGGCTGGGCGAGCGTGACGAACGACACCCCGTGGTTGTTGAGGGCGTCGGCGAGAAGCGCGGCCGCCTCGGGCTCCCGGCGCGGGTAGGGGTGGCCCGCGACCCTGGTGTAGACGGTGGCCAGCGCGGCACGCAGCTCGCCGAAGCTCTCCGGGCGCCGCCCCGGCTGCTTGTCCAGGCACCGACGCATGAGCCCTGCGAGCTCGGCGTCGAGCCCGGGCAACAGATCGCGGGGATCGGGCGCAGACACGCTGCGGTGCAGGCGCTCCCACTCCGCGAACCGCACCTCCGGTGAGGCCAGCGCCGCGGCGCCCTCGAGCACGAACGGCCGCCGCCCGCAGAACACCTCGTAGAGGATGCAACCGGCCGCGTAGACATCCCCCGCGGGGCCCACCAGGTGGGCGCCGTCCCACTGCTCGGGCGGCATGTAGGGGGGCGTCCCCATGAGCGTGTCGCCCAGGGTCAGCGTGCCCCAGGTGCCGGTGGCCGCGGTGGCAGCCAGCGGGCGGCTGGCGGCCGGGGTAGCCGGGGGCACCGTCATGGTCCCGAGGCCGGGGCGGCCCACCAGCCCGAAGTCCGTGATCCGCACCCCGCCGTCGTGCCCCACCAGGACGTTGCCGGGCTTCAGGTCCCGGTGGACGATGCCCCGGTGCACCCCGCCGGCCTCGTCCTCCCACGCGAAGGCGTGGGCGTGCTGCATCCCGGCGGCGAGCTGGATCGCCAGGTCGAGGCGCAGCGCCAGGGTCGCGTCCCGGTGCGCGCGCAGCCAGTCGTCCAGGGTGCTGCCGTCCACGTACTCGATGAACAGCCGCGGCACGCCGCCCAGCTCGTGGACGAAGTAGGCGGCGCAGATGTTGGGGTGCAGGCCCAGGCCGATCCATGCCTCCGCCTCGCGCACGAAGCGCGCCCGCCCCTCCTCGCTGGCGAGCTGGTCGGGCAGCGGCGTCTTGACCGCCTGCATGCGGCCCAGCTCGCGGTCGTAGACGAAGAGCACCTCGCCCATGCCGCCGCGGGCGCTGCCCCGCACCTCCCAGCGCCCGGCGATGACCTTCCCCGGCGAGAAGGTGAGGCTCCCGGGAGCCGCCGTGTCCCGGGCCGGCGGCGGGGTCGGGGTGGCCTCCACGAGGGTGGGCAGCAGCGCCTCGGGCGGTGGGGCGGCCGGCCCGGGCACGGCAGGGAGCCGCGCCAGCTCGGCCGCCAGGCGCCGGGCCTCGGCGTCCTCCGGGGCCAACAGCACGGCCCGCCGCGCCGACACCCCGGCCTCGACGATTCTCCCGAGCCGCCACAGGAACGTGGCCTGCCAGAACCATCCGCCCGCCTCGTCCGGATCCTCGCGGCAGAGGTGCGCGGCGAGCTCGAGGCCGCGGTCCCAGTGACGCTCCCGCAGCGCTTCCCGGAACGCCAGGTCGAGCTGCAGGCGGTCAGCGGGATCGACGGTCACAGCAGGCCGTCCCCGGCCACTGCCTCCTGCAGCAGCACGCGCATCGCCGTCGCCGTGGCGAAGCGGGCCGCGAGCTCCTTCTGCACCGCCCGGTCCACGACCGCCGCGACGCGGGGCGGGAGCGCGGAGTCGCGCTGCCGCACCGGCATCGGCGGCTCCTCCAGGATCAGCTCGATCGGGTTGCGCCGCCGCCCGCCTGCCGCCTCGCCGGGGGTCGCGAGCTCCACCGAGTGCTTCCCGGTCAGCAGGTAGTACAGGCTCACCCCCACCGCGTAGACGTCCGCGGCCGGGGTCACGAAGCGGAAGTTGAGGATCTGCTCGGGGGGCATGAAGAGCAGCGAGCCGCCCGCCTCGCCGGCGCGGGTGTAGTCGAAGATCGAGCGCCCGGCGTCCTCGTAGGACTTCGCGAGGCCGTAGTCGGTGATCTTGGCGACCGTCGCGGGGTCGTCGTGGGGCCGGCTGAGCATGAAGTTGGCCGGCTTGAGGTCGCGGTGCACGAACCCCGCCTCGTGCAGCGCCTCGAGCCCCGCCAGCACCTGCAGGATGATGCGGCAGCCAAACGCCGGCGTCAGGGGGCCCTGCAGCACCTTGCTCACCAGCCGGCCGACGTCGCCGCCGGCCAGGAACTCGACGGCCACGTAGAAGCACCCCCCCGACTCGCCGCGGCCCAGCACCCGCACCAGGTTGGGGTGGAGCACCGCCGACTGCACGTCGATCTCCCGCTCGAAGGTGCGCCGCGCCCGCTCGTCGGTGGCGGCCGAGGGGTGCAGGTGCTTGACGGCGCAGATGCGGCGGGTGGCGTCGTGCACCGCCTTGTAGACCACCCCCATGCCACCGCGGCCCAGCGGCTGCAGCAGCGTGAACTCCCCGAGCCGGCGGCCGGCCAGGGCCGGTAGCTGCTGGGACGCCGCGCAGGCCCGGCAGACGTACACGGCGTCGGGCAGCTCGGCGGCGCGCCCGTCGCTGGCGGCGTGGATCCCCAGGTCCCGCCCGCACCCGCAGCAGGCGAAGGGGGTGCCGTCCGGCGGCCGGACCAGGCCGCCACTGTCGAGGAGACGCTCCTCTCCCTCCACCATCGCGTGCAGCGGCTGGCTGTCGGTCGCTGCCGGCACGCCTTCCAGGCGTACCCGGATACGCGTCCTCCCGGCTCGGATCACGTCCCCGTCCCGGAGCTCGTGCTGGGCGATGCGCTCCTCGTTGACGAAGGTGCCGTTGGCGCTGTCGAGGTCCGAGACGAAGCAGCGCGGCGGCCGCAGCTCGACCAGGAAGTGGGTGCGCGACACGTAGCGGTCGGCGGCGGGATCCAGCCGCAGGTGCGCGTGGGGCGAGCGCCCGACCAGGAACGAGGCCGGCCCGTCCAGGTCGAAGCTCCGCCCCAGCTCCGGTCCGTCCACCACCTCGAGGCGGAGCTTCACCGGCGGCCCCGGGGCACGGGAGCAGGCAACGGCGGGAGCACGCGCGGCACCATGGGCATTGATCTCGGACAATCATAGCCCGGTCGGACGGCGACCCGGCACGCCGCAGCTCACCGCGACCACCGGAAGGCGAGAATCCCAGAACAGCCTTGACTTGGCGAGTGGACTAACTTAGTCTACTTGCGTGGAGGCCCCGTAATGACCACGGTGAACACCCACGAGGCCAAGACCCAGCTCTCCCGCCTCCTGCAGCTCGTCGAGGAGGGGGAGGAGGTCGTCATCGCCCGCTCGGGCCGGCCTGTCGCACGGCTTGTGCCCTATGCCGAGGAGGATCGTGTGCCCGGACGCCTCAAGGGCCACCTGGACATGGACGAGAGCTTCGACCTTCCGCTTCCCGACGGGATGGCCGCGGCATTTCGGGGAGACCGGCCGTGAGGCTCCTGCTCGACTCCCACGCCTACCTGTGGTGGTTGGCAGATGACCAGCGGCTTGGCGTCAAGGCACGGAGGGCGATCACGGACCCGACCAACACCGTGCTCGTCAGCTCGGCAACCATCTGGGAGATTGCCATCAAGGCAGCACTCGGCCGGCTGGACCTCCACGGCGCGGACGTCGTCTCCGAGATCGCCGCCAACCGCTTCGTCGAGCTGCCGATCACCGCCGCCCACGCCGCGGCTGCCGCTGCCCTGCCGCACCACCACGACGACCCGTTCGACCGGATGCTCATCGCCCAGGCCCAGATCGAGCACCTCCGCTGCGTGACCAGGGACGAGGCGTTCTCCGCCTATCGCGTGCCCACCCTCTGGTGACCAGCCGACCTGTCGGGCGATGCAACACGCCCCACGGAATGCCCTCACCGCCGCCGACCGTTGGCGAAGGTGCAGCCGGGAGGAGTCGTGTCACTGATCCACAGTCAGGTCCGGACCGACAGCGAGCAATTTCGGGCCAACCGGGATCACAACCTGGCGCTGGGGGCGCGTCTGATCGAGGTCCAGGCGACGGCCGCGGCGGGGGGCGGCGAGAAGGCCCAGGCGCGCCATCGCGACCAGGGCAAGCTGCCGGTACGCGAGCGCATCGGGGCGCTGCTCGACCCGGGGGCGCCGTTGTTGGAGGTCGGGCTGCTGGCCGCCCACGAGGTCTACCCGGAGCCGGTGCCGGCCGCCGGGCTGGTGACCGGGATCGGCACGGTGCGCGGGCGGCTGTGCATGGTGGTCGCCAACGACGCCACGGTGAAGGGCGGCACGTACTACCCGATCACCGTCAAGAAGCACCTGCGCGCCCAGGAGATCGCCATCGAGAACCGGCTGCCGTGCCTGTACCTCGTCGACTCGGGCGGCGCCTTCCTGCCGCTCCAGGCGGAGGTCTTCCCGGACCGCGACCACTTCGGGCGCATCTTCTACAACCAGGCGGTGCTGTCGGCCGCGGGCGTGCCGCAGATCTCGGCCGTGATGGGGTCGTGCACGGCAGGCGGCGCCTACGTGCCGGCGATGAGCGACCAGACGGTGATCGTGAGCGGGACGGGCACGATCTTCCTGGGGGGGCCGCCGCTCGTCAAGGCGGCCACCGGCGAGGACGTCTCGGCCGAGGAGCTGGGCGGCGCCCGCGTCCACACCGAGTGGTCGGGCGTCGCCGACCACCTCGCCGACGACGACGCCCACGCCATCTCCATCCTGCGGGAGATCGTCGGCGCGCTCGGGACGCGCCCGACGGCTGCAGCTCGGCTGTCCACGCCCGAGCCGCCCGCCTACGACCCCGGGGAGCTGCTGGGGATCTGGCCCGCCGACCTGCGCCGCCAGGTGGAGGTGCGGGAGGTCATCGCCCGCCTCGTCGACGGCAGTCGCCTCGTGGAGTTCAAGGGGCGGTACGCCACGACGCTGGTGTGCGGCTTCGCCCACGTCGAGGGGATCCCGTGCGGCATCGTCGCCAACAACGGGGTGCTGTTCGGCGAGTCGGCGCTCAAGGCCACCCACTTCATCGAGCTGTGCACCGCCGAGGGGATTTCGCTGCTGTTCCTGCAGAACATCACCGGCTTCATGGTGGGCGCCCAGTACGAGCGCGCCGGCATCGCCAAGGAGGGCGCCAAGCTCGTGCACGCCGTCGCCACGGCGCGCGTCCCCAAGCTGACGGTGATCCTGGGCGGCAGCTTCGGGGCCGGCAACTACGGCATGTGCGGGCGCGCCTTCGGGCCGCGCTTCCTGTGGACGTGGCCCTCCTCGCGCATCTCCGTGATGGGCGGCGAGCAGGCCGCCCAGGTGCTGCTGACGGTCAAGCGGGACCAGCTCGCGCGCGACGACACGACCCTCACAGCCGAGGAGGAGGCCGCCATCCTCGACCCCATCCGCGCCAAGTACGAGACCGAGGGGCACCCCTTCTACGCCTCGGCCCGCTTGTGGGACGATGGGGTCATCGACATGCTCGCCACCCGCGCCGTCCTCGCCCAGAGCCTCGCCACGACGCTCAACGCCCCGATCGAGCCCACCCGGGTCGGCGTCTTCCGCATGTAACCCCAGGAGCAACCATGCCCCGTCCCTCCGCCCACCCGGTCGAAAGTCGAAAGTCGAGAGTCCTCCCCCACACCACCCACACAGCACGGCCTCCAACCCCCTCCGCCACCCTCCCACCCGGTCGAGAGTCTTCTCGGACCCCGGACCCCGGACCTCGGACCCCGACCTCCCGTTCCGCCGGTGGACCTGTGCGAATCGGCAATGCGGGCGGCTACTGGGGCGACGATCCCACCGCTCTGCGCCGCCAGCTCCTCGGCCCGACGCCACTCGACTACATCTCCATGGACTTCCTGGCCGAGCTGTCGATGTCGATCCTCCAGAAGCAGCGCGCCAAGGAGCCGAGCGCCGGGTGGGCGCGGGACGTCCTGGCGCAGGTCACGCCGCTGCTCGGGGAGCTGCGCCGCCGAGGCACGAAGCTCATCACCAACGCCGGGGGGGTCAACCCCCACGGCTGCGCCGAGGCGCTGTGCGCTGCCGCCCGCGCCCAGGGCCTCGACCTCAAGGTTGCCGTGGTGAGCGGGGACGACATCCTGGCCGACGTGCCGGGCCTGCTCGCCGGAGGCGAGGTCATGGCGAGCCTCGACACCGGCCAGCCGATGGCCACCGTGGCCGACCGGCTGGTCGCCGCCAACGCCTACTTCGGCGCCATGCCGGTGGCCGAGGCGCTGCGCTCCGACCCCGACATCGTCATCTGCGGGCGCGTCACCGACACCGGCATCACCCTCGGGGCGCTGCTCCACGCCTTCGGCTGGCCGCTCGACGACTGGGACCGCCTGGCCGCCGGCATCGTCGCCGGCCACATCATCGAGTGCGGCGCCCAGGCCACCGGCGGCAACTTCACCGACTGGCGGAAGGTCGCATCCTGGAGCGACTTCGGCTACCCGATCCTGGAGTGCCACGCCGACGGCACCTTCGTCGTGACCAGGCACCCCGGGTCGGGGGGGCTGGTGAGCTGCGCCACGGTGCGCGAGCAGCTCCTCTACGAGATGGGCGAGCCGGCGGCGTACCTCACACCCGACTGCGTCGCCGACTTCACGTCCATCCGGCTCGACCCCGACGGCCCGGACCGGGTGCGCGTCTCGGGGATCACCGGGCGGCCGCCGACGCCATTCCTCAAGGTTTCCGCGGCCTACGCCGACGGCTTCAAGACGAGCGGCGCGCTGATCGTCTGCGGGCCCGACGCCCGGGCCAAGGCGGAGGCGTTCGCGGCGCTGTGCTGGGCACGCTTCGACGCCGAGCTCGACCACGCCGGGCTCGACCGCCCGGAAGCCACCCACACGGAGCTGGTGGGGGACGACGCCTGCCACGGCCGGCTCACCCCGACCCACACGCCGAGCGAGATCCTGCTCCGGCTGTCGGTGCGGGACACGGACCGCCGGCGGCTGGAGGTCTTCCGTAAGCTCCTGCCGAGCCTCATCCTCTCGGGACCCGCCGGGGTGGCGGTGACCGGCGGGGCGCCCCAGCTCTCCGAGGTCATCTCCTACTGGCCGTGCCTCATCCCCCGCGCCGCCGCGCTCCCCGTCATCGACATCTGGGACCAGCGCTCCACCGAGCCCGCACCGCACCGACTCGCCGCGGCCGGCCCTCTCCCGTGGCCAGAGGTACCTCCCGATCCGGGACGCCCTCGGACCCCGGACCCCGGCCCCCGGACCCCAATCCCCAGAGGCGCCGATCGTACCCGAGTCCCCCTCCTGGCGATCGCCCACGCCCGCTCCGGCGACAAGGGCGACACCGCCAACATCGGGCTGATCGGCCGCTCGCCCGAGTGCTTCGCCTGGCTGGCCCGGCACGTCACGGCGGCGCGGGTGAAGCGCTGGTTCTCCGGGCTCGCCCTCGGCCAGGTGCACCGGCACCTGGTGCCCAACCTGTGGGCGCTCAACTTCTTGCTCGACGAGGCGCTGGGCGGCGGCGGCACCCGCTCCCTGCGGCTCGACGCCCAGGGGAAGACCTTCGCCCAGGCGCTGCTCCGCGTCACGGTCACGGTGCCGGCGGCACTGCTGCGCACCATCGCCGAGGCCGACCGCCCCTGCCCGGGGGAGCTCCTGCCGGCACGGTACCGGAGGCGGCCGTGAGCGCCTGGCACTCCCTCGAGGAGGTGGTGATGGGGCGCTCGGTGCGGCTGGAGCGCCACGGCCGCGGCGTGTGGCGCCTCGTGTTGAGCCGACCTCAGGCCCGCAACGCCCTCTCCGCCGAGATGATCTCCGAGCTCGGCTCGGCTCTCGGGGTGCTCGAGGAGCAGCCGCCCGAGGCGCTGCGCCTGGTCGTGCTGGAAGGCGACGGCGACGCGTTGTGCGCCGGCGCCGACCTCGCCCACATGCGCGCCCAGGCGACGGCCGAGCCCTCCGAGAACCTCGCCGACGCGCGCTCCCTGGCTCACGTCTTCCGTCGGCTCGCCGCCCTGCCGGTGCCCGTCCTGGCAGCCCTCCGGGGCGCGGCGATGGGCGGCGGCCTCGGCCTGCTGGCCTGCTGCGACCTTGTCGTGGCCGAGGAGAGCGCCGTCGTGGCCCTCCCGGAGGTGCGCCTGGGCCTGCTGCCGGCGCTCATCGGGCCGTACCTGGTCCGCAAGCTCGGCGTCGGCCACATCTCGGCCCTGGCGCTCACCGGGCGCACCATCAGCGCCCGCGAGGCCCTGGGCATCGGGCTCGTGCACCGCGTCGTGCCGCCTGTCCGGATGGACATTGCGCTGGCCGAGGCGGTGGCCGACCTCCTGCTTGGCGGGCCCGAGGCCCAGCGCCGCGCCAAGGCCCTGCTCCTCGAGCTGGCGCCGCTGCCGGGCCTCGAGACGGAGGAGCAGACGGTGCGCGAGATCGCGCTGGCACGCGCATCGGACGAGGGCCGGGCCGGGCTCGAGGCGTTCCTCGACAAGCGTCCGGCCCCCTGGGCGCCGGTGCCCCCCGGCCGCCGCTCGAAGGACGGCCGGTGAGAGGCAAGGACCGGGGTGCGGGATCCGGGGTCCGGGGTCCGGAGTCGCTGACTGCCAGGGACAGGCGGTTGGGGAGCTGGGGTCCGGCGTCCGGGGTCCGGGGTCCGGAGTCGCTGACTGCCAGGGACAGGCTGTTGGGGAGCTGGGGTCCGGGATCCGGGGTCCGGGGTCCGGAGTCGCTGACTGCCAGGGACAGGCTGTTGGGGAGCTGGGGTCCGGGGTCCGGGGTCCGGGGTCCGTCCCGCACCCACCCTGGCAGAGGTGCCGCGCCCTGTCCCCTGTTCCCCGTTTCCCGTCCCCGATCCCCTGTCCCCTGTCCCCTGTCCCCTGTCCCCGGTCCCCTGTCTTGGTCCTGCTCTCCCCTCTCCCCTCTCCCCTCTCCCC
>JALOLB010000268.1 GCA_025456225.1 Thermoanaerobaculaceae bacterium | reverse complement strand
CGGCAGCGGGTCGGCCACGGCCGCGGTTGCCGCCTCGCTCGGGGTCGAGCGGGCCACGTTCCGGGTCCAGGCGGACGCGCCCTCCTGTGCCGACTGCGGCTCGATCATGGTCCGCAACGGCAGCTGCTACAAGTGCCTCAACTGCGGGGCGACGAGCGGCTGCAGCTGAGCTCTGATCGACTGCGGCTCACCGGGACGGGGCGCAACTCGAGCAGGACCTCGCCCGGGCCCGGTACCGCGAGGAGGTGCGCCGCCGCCGGCTCTGGCTGGCGCCGCTCGGGCTGGCGCCGTTCGGGCTGGCGCCGATCCCGGCCGACGCGACGTGGAAGGACCGCCTGGGCAGGTTCGTCCCGGAGGCAGCCCAGCGCCACCTTCGCCGGGCCAGGGCCAGGCTGGAGGGCCGCCTGCCCTGACGGCCGGCGCGGCCCGCGGGCCCGGACCGCGCACCAATCAGGCGAATTGGCGGCAAAGCCTTGCCCCGGGGCACGGGGGCAGGCACAATGCCGCCTTCACCCCGGTCGGGCCGAGATCACAGGAGGCAAACCGTGTCCGAGATGTTCCCGGTCAAAGCCAACATCGCCGAGCGGGCGCACATCAACAGCCGGGAGGAGTACGAGCGACTCTATCGGCTGTCGCTCGACAACCCGGAGTGGTTCTGGGCCGAGCAGGCCAAGGAGATCAGCTGGTTCCACCCCTGGAACACGGTCTTCGACGCCGACTATGACGAGGTCGACTTCAACTGGTATTCGGCTGGTCGCCTCAATGCGGCCTTCAACTGCATCGACCGCCACCTGGAGACACTCGGTGACCGCACCGCGATCATCTGGGCCCAGGACGAGCCGGGCGTCTACCAGCACATCAGCTACCGGGATCTGAAGCACCACGTCGGGCGTGTCGCCAACGTCCTCCACTCGCACGGTGTCCGCCGCGGCGACCGGGTGGCCATCTACATGGGCATGCAGCCCGAGCTCGTCTACACGATGCTCGCCTGTGCGAAGATCGGAGCGGTCCACTCCGTCGTGTTTGGCGGCTTCAGCTCGGAGGCGCTCCGGGACCGAATCGTCGACGCCCGCTGCCGGATGGTCGTCACCGCCAACGAGGGCCTGCGAGGCGGCAAGCACATCCCCCTCAAGGCGACGGTCGACCGGGCGATCGAGGGCATGTCGATGGTCGAGACGGTGCTCGTCGCCCGGCGGACGGACACCGAGGTCCCGATGATCTCGGGTCGCGACTTCTGGCTCGACGACGAGTGCCACAAACAGCGATCGACGTGCACGAGCGAGTGGATGGGCTCAGAGGATCCGCTCTTCATCCTCTACACCTCGGGCAGCACCGGCAAGCCCAAGGGCCTGATGCACACCACCGGCGGCTACCTCACCTATGCGGCCTACACCCACAAGATGATCTTCGACTACCACCCCGGCGACATCCACTTCTGCGCCGCGGACGTGGGCTGGATCACCGGCCACACCTACATCGTCTACGGCCCGCTGGCCAACGGGGCCACCACGGTGATGTTCGAGTCCACCCCCACCTACCCTGACCCCGGGCGCTACTGGCGGATCGTGGACGACCTGGGGGTCAACATCTTCTACACCTCGCCCACGGCCCTGCGGGCCATCGCCCAGCATGGCGACGAGTGGGTGAAGCGCTTCAGCCGCACGTCCCTCCGCGTGCTGGGCAGCGTGGGTGAGCCGATCAATCCCGAGATCTGGCGCTGGTACAACGATGTCGTGGGTGAGGACCGCTGCGCGGTCGTGGACACCTGGTGGCAGACGGAGACCGGCGGCATCCTCATCACTCCCCTGCCGGGGGTCACGCCCACGAAGCCCGGCTCGGCGACGCTGCCGTTCTTCGGCGTGAAGCCACTCGTGCTTGACACGACGACCGGCAAGATCCTGGAAGGAAACAACGTGGAGGGCGCCCTCTGCCTGGCCACGCCCTGGCCGGGCCAGGCGCGGACGGTGTGGGGCGACCACCACCGCTTCAAGGAGACCTACTTCACCCAGTACCCCGGCTACTACTTCACCGGCGACGGTGTCCGCCGCGACGAGGACGGCTACTACTGGATCACGGGCCGCATCGACGACGTCCTCAACGTGTCCGGCCACCGGCTGGGCACGGCCGAGATCGAGAGCGCCCTCGTGGCCCACGAGGCAGTGGCCGAGGCCGCGGTGGTGGGCTTCCCGCACCCCATCAAGGGCCAGGGGATCTACGCCTACTGCATGCTCACTGCCGAGTACGCCACCGCCGACCACGACGAGCTGCAGGGCGCCTTCAAGGAGCAGGTGCGCCACATGATCGGCGGCTTTGCCGCCCCGGATGTGGTCCACATCGCCTCGGGCCTGCCCAAGACGCGGAGCGGCAAGATCATGCGCCGGATCCTGCGCAAGATCGCCGCCTCCGAGTACACCGGTCTCGGCGATCTCACCACCCTGGCCGAGCCGGAGGTGGTGGAACGGCTCATCGAGGAGCACAAGGCCAGCATCGACTGACGAGCAGGGGGCCGGCGCGCCATCGTTTCACGCGCCGTTCACGCGCCTTCCCCTGCCGATTCAGGTCCGGCCTCTAGCGTCCTGGTCGTGCCGCGTTCGGTCGGCCACCATACGGGCGGGGCTGCAGCGGATCTCCAGCGGACCATGCAGCTCCGCCCACCAGGACGAAGCGTGCAGACGGCAGAGCTCCCAACCCGCACCTGCGCGGCCTGCGAGGGTGCCATCACCGGCAGCCCCGTGGTCCGATGCGGACGCTCCTTCTGCTGCGCCGGCTGCGCCGCGGGCGGACCCTGCACCTGCAGCTACGACCCGCCGGACATCACCCTCCCCGGGCACGAGCCGGGGGTGCGGACGGTGCCGCTCGGCGGGCGTCCGGCTGAGCGGGCCGAGCGCGTATCCTGCGGTGGCCATGGCGCCACCTCCCGCTGATCGCTCGCCGTTGCTGAGCAGCGCCCTCGTCCTCGTCGGCGAGTCGGCAACGGTGGACGAGCTGACGGAGCGCTACGCGGCAGTGGGCGCGTCCGTCGCCGGGCCGGATGCTCGCGCGCTCCTCGACGAGCTCGTCAACCTCGGGCTCGCACGGGTCGCGGCAGGCCATGGCCCGGGTCGGCGCCACGTCCCCACCGCGCTCGGCCGCCAGCTCGCCCGGGCGTCGATCTCGGGCAGCGAGGAGCTCCGCGACGAGCTGGCGGCGCTCGACCTCCTGCGCTCGGATCTCCTGTCGACCATCGCCCACGAGGTCCGCACGCCGCTGACCGTCATCCGGACCAGCGTGGGCCTGCTGCGGGAGCCGGGGGCCAGCCTCACCGACGCCCAGCGCCGGCGGCTGCTGGCGACGGTCGAGCGCAACGCCGATCGCATCTGGCGGCTGGTGGACGACCTGCTGGACCTCACTCGCCTGCGCAGCGGACAGATGACACTCCAGCTGCGGCGCTTCGACGCGTCCTCCATCGCCCGCTCGGCGGCCACCCTCGTCCAGCCGCTGGTGTCGGCGGCCGGGCAGTCGCTGGTCGTGCACGCACCGGCGGAGCCCGTGCCCGTGTTCGGCGATCACCGGCGCCTGGAGCAGGCCCTCCTCAACCTCGTCTCCAACGCCCAGAAGTACTCGCCGCCCGGGAGCCGCATCGAGATCACCGTGGACGCCACCGACCCCGAGGTCCGCTGGTCCGTGATCGACGAGGGTCCCGGGATCGGGCCAGCGAACATGTCCCGGCTCTTCGAGCGCTTCTTCGTCGGCCGGACCGACCGCGGCGGCCGCAGCGCGGGCGCCGGCCTTGGCCTGCCGATCGCCATGGCCATCGCCCAGTCCCACGGCGGCCGGATCGAGGTCGAGAGCAGCGTCGGGGCGGGCAGCACCTTCCGGCTGGTGATCCCGGCCGCGGGTCCGCCCGAGGCGCACGACGAATGAAGATCCTCGTCGTCGACGACGAGCCCGACGTCGTCGAGGCCGTCCGCCTGGTGATGACCCTCCAGTGGCGCGAGATCGAGGTGCTGGGGGCCGGCAGCGGCGAGGCCGCGCTCGGCCTCGTCGAGGAAGAGCGCCCGGACATCGTCCTGCTCGACATCGGCCTGCCGGACATGGACGGTTTCGAGGTCCTGCGCGAGGTGCGCGCCTTCTCCGACGTCCCGGTCCTGGTGCTGACCGCCCGCGACGACCCGCTGGACAAGGTCAAGGGCCTGGAGCTGGGCGCGGACGATTACATCACCAAGCCGTTCAACCACCTTGAGCTGCTCGCCCGGGTGCGGGCGGTGCTGCGCCGGCTGGACATGCCGGCGCCCACCAGTCGGGCGCCCTCGTTTCGGGCCGGCGACCTGGAGGTGGACTTCGCCGGCCAGGAGGCGCGCCTCCGTGGCGAGCCGCTGGACCTCACCCCGACGGAGTACAAGCTCCTCTACCACCTGGTCCGCAACGCCGGCCACGTGCTCATGCACGGCACGCTGCTGGCCAAGGTCTGGGGCCGGGAATACGTGGACGAGGTGGACTACCTCCGGGTCTACGTCCGCCGCCTGCGGACGAAGCTGGGCGACGACCCAGATCATCCCCGCTACATCCGGACCGAGCGCGGCCTGGGCTACCGCTTCATCGCTCCCGACCGCTAGTCGCCCGGCATCGTGGGCGGTGGCGAGCGGCCACTGAGCGCGGCCGAACCGCGTCGGCGTGGTCGGCGAATATGCTGTGCAGACGTCCCTCCGCACGGAGAACCGCCGTGGGCATCCTCGACCTCCTCTTCACCGACCGGGCCACGCTGACCATGCCGGACCCGGACGCCGCCCTGCCCGGCCGCGCCGAGCCCATGCCGGTACCCGACCGCCATGCCGTCCTGCGCACGCCGCCGGCCGCTCCGGTGCCCGCGGGCGCGCGCGAGGCCTTCTTCGGCCTGGGCTGCTTCTGGGGTGCCGAGAAGGGCTTCTGGGGGCTGCCAGGGGTGATCACCACCGCGGTGGGCTACGCCGGCGGCTACACCCCGAACCCGACGTACGAGGAGGTCTGCACCGGACGCACCGGCCACGCCGAGATCGTGCGCGTGGTCTTCGGCCCGGCGGTCGTCTCGTACGAGGATCTCCTGCGCCACTTCTGGGAGAGCCACGACCCCACCCAGGGGATGCGCCAGGGGGCGGACCGGGGCACCCAGTACCGCTCGGCGATCTACGTCACCGGCGCCGAGCAGCGGGC
>JALOLB010000267.1 GCA_025456225.1 Thermoanaerobaculaceae bacterium | reverse complement strand
AGATCCATCGCTTCCCGATCTTCGCGCTGCTGCGCTTCTTCTCCAACCACGGGCTGCTGGGAGTCGCGTCTCACCTGCCGTGGCGCAGTGTGACCGGTGGCAGTCACACTTACGCTCGCGCCATCGAGCTGGTGCTCGGCGAGCGCGTCCACACCGGCCTGCCGGTGACGCGGATCGAGCGGCTCGAGGATGGCGTGCGGCTGCGCCTGGCGAACGGCGAGTGGAGCGAGTTCGAGGCGGTGGTGATCGCCACCCACGCCGACGAGGCACTGGCCCTGCTCGCCGACCCGAGCCCGGAGGAGCGGGCGGTCCTGGGTACATGGCGGTACTCGCACAACCGCGCGATCCTCCACACGGACACCGGTCTGCTGCCCGAGCGCCCGGGCGCGCGTGCCTCGTGGTCGTACCTCGTGGCTGACTGCTCCGCGCCGACCGAGCGCGTCTCGGTGAGCTACTACCTCAACCGACTGCAGGGGCTCGACACCCCCACCGACTACATCGTCACGCTCAACCCCCACCGTCCACCGGCTCCCGAGAAGGTGCTCCACGAGGTCGACTTCACCCACCCCCTCTTCTCCCAGGAGAGCCTCGCCTCGCACTCCGCGTTCCAGAGCCTGCAGGGCCGGCGCCGGACCTACTTCTGTGGCGCCTACCAGGGGTGGGGCTTCCACGAGGACGGCCTGGTCTCGGCGATCCGGGTGGCCGAGATGCTGGGTGTGAGGTTCGGGTGATGGCCGAGCCGATCCACTCGGCGATCTACCGGGGAACGGTGCGGCACCGTCGCTTCGCGACGCCCGAGCACACCTTCGCCACGCCCATCTTCCAGGTCTGGCTCGACCTCGACGAGCTGGGGCGCCTGCACCACGAGACGCGGGGCTTCTCCCACAATCGCCTCAACCTGGCGAGCTTCTGCGACCGCGACCATCTCGGGACGGCCCGTCTCCCGGTGCGCGAGAAGCTCACCCGGTTCCTGGCACGGCACGGACTGACCCTGCCGTCGGGCCCGGTGCGGGTCCTCACCGGCCTGCGCGTGCTTGGCTACATCTTCAACCCCGTGAGCTTCTTCTACTGCCACCAGGCCGACGAACGCCTCGCGCTGGTGGTGGCGGAGGTCAACAACACGTTCGGCGAGACCCACTGCTACGTGCTGGACCACCTCGATCCGGTCGGGGGGGCCGTGCGAGCCGAGGCCGAGAAGGTCTTCCACGTCTCGCCGTTTCAGGGGATGCAGGCGCGCTACCGCTTCACCCTCGGCCGCCCCGCCGAGACCCTCGTCGTCCACATCGACGACGAGGGGCCGGACGGCAAGCTCCTGGACGCCACCCTCACGCTGCGCCGCCGTCCCTTCACCTCCGGAGAGCTCGCCCGGGCGCTGGCGCGCTACCCGCTCATGCCGACCCAGGCCATCACCCTCATCCACTGGCACGCGCTCAGGCTCTGGCGCAAGAAGGCGCCGTTTCATCGCAAGCCCACCCCGCCGCCGCGGCTGCTCGAGGACGAGCCGTGAGCACTCGCCTCCGAGATCGGACAGCCCGGCGGCTGGTCCTTGACCGGCTCGAGCGGCTGCAGCGCGGGCGGTTGGAGCTGACGCTCCCTGACCAGCGGCGCCTCCGCTTCGGGCCCGGGATCGGGCCGGAGGCCGCCCTGACCGTCCACGATCCCGGCTTCTTCTGGCGCCTGGCGACACGCGGCGACGTGGGCGCCGGCGAGGCGTTCATGGCCCGGGCGTGGGACAGCCCAGACCTGCCGGCGCTGGTCGAGCTCTTCATCGCCAACGGCGAGGTCGTGGACGCACCGGCGATGTGGTCCTGGCTCGCCACCCAGGCGGGACGCCTGCGCCATGCCCTGCGAGGCAACACCCGAGTCGGCGCGCGCCGCAACATCGCGGCTCACTACGACCTGTCCAACGACTTCTACGCCCTCTTCCTGGACCCCGGCATGACCTACTCCTCGGCGCTCTTCGAGCAGCCGGGCCAGGGGCTCGAGGCGGCGCAGCACGCCAAGCTCCAGGCGATCGCCGCCCAGGCCCGCCTGCAGCCCGGCCTGCACGTGCTCGAGATCGGGTGCGGCTGGGGCTCCTTCGCCGAGCTGGCGGCGCGCCTGCACGGCTGCCGCGTCACGGCCTTGACGCTGTCGGAGGCGCAAGCGCACTACACCCGTTCCCGCATCGCCACAGCCGGTCTCGCCGACCGGGTCGAGATCCGGGTCCAGGACTGGCGCGATGTCGAGGGCCGGTTCGACCGCATCGTCTCGATCGAGATGCTCGAGGCGGTCGGCCACCGCTACCTCGGACCGTTCTGTGCCGCCCTCGACCGCCTCCTGGCACCGGGAGGCGTCGTGGCGTTGCAGACCATCACCATCGCGGACCAACGCTACGATGCCTACCGCCGGGGCACCGACTTCATCCGCCGGTACGTCTTCCCGGGCGGCCACCTGCCCTCCCTGACCGCCCTCGCCCGGGCGCTGACCCGCCACTCGGGTCTCGTCGTTCGCGAGGTGCACAACCTCGGATTGCACTACGCCCTGACGTTGCGGCGCTGGCGCCAGCGCTTCATGGACCATTGGGACGCAGCTCTCGGGCTCGGGTTTGACGACCGCTTCTGCCGTCTCTGGGAGTTCTACCTCGCCTACTGCGAGGGAGGCTTCGCAGCCGGGGTGCTGGACAACCTGCAGCTCGTGCTGTCTCGATCGAGGGAGCCGGTCAGGAGAGCATCGTGAGCCCTGTCCTTGCCCACCATCATGCTGCCTGGCGGGGCGGCCGCCCACGACCTGCTGCGCCGCCCCTCACCTCAAGACGT
Organism: Thermoanaerobaculaceae bacterium; assembly: GCA_025456225.1. Classification (GTDB taxonomy): domain Bacteria; phylum Acidobacteriota; class Thermoanaerobaculia; order Thermoanaerobaculales; family Thermoanaerobaculaceae; genus JAAYVZ01. The sequence goes on along the minus strand of JALOLB010000267.1, from coordinate 2,380 downwards.
CACGTCCCAGGGGCTTGCATGGTGGACGTCGAGGACATATCGTCGGGCCAGGCTGGAAAGGACCCCGGTGATCCCGGCGATGCCGGTGCTCCCCCGGCCGTTCCCGCCGGGTGGGGGACGGAAAGCGAGGCGCAAGGATGACGAGCCACCTCGAGACGTTGCTGCAGCAGGACCTGGAGCAGATCCGCTCCAAGGTCGTGGAGATGGGGGATCTCGCGGAGCGGGCGATCCAGGCCAGCATCCGCGCGGTGGTCGAGAAGGACCGCCAGCTCGCCTTCGCCGTGATCCTGCGCGACCAGTACATCGACGAGGCCGAGAAGCAGCTCGACCGGCTCTGCCTGCAGTTCCTCGTCCGCCACCAGCCGGCCGCCAGCCTCCTGCGCTTCGCCTACGCCGCCATCAAGATCAACCTGGAGCTGGAGCGCGTCGGCGACTACGCCGAGAGCATCGCCCGCCAGGCGCTCAAGCTCACCCAGGTCGAGGGGCCGCTGCCCCTGGACCGCCTGCAGCAGATCGTCAACATGGCCGTGCCGATGCTGCACGACGCTATCCAGGCATTCGTGCGCCAGGACGCCGAGCTGGCCCGCCGGACCTCGGAGTCGGACGAGGCGGTCGACCTGCTGCGGGACAAGCTGACCGGCGACGTGACGCGGTCGTACAAGGACGGGAGCCTGCCGTTCGAGGCGCTCAACCCCCTGGTCATGATCGCCCGGCGGCTCGAGCGCGTCTCCGACCAGGCCCGCAACATCAGCATGGAAACGCTCTACATGTGCACCGGCGAGATCGCCAAGCACCCGGGCTCCGACGTCTTCCGGGTGCTCTTCGTGGACGAGCACAACGCCTGTCGCAGCCTGATGGCCGAGATGATCGGGACGGCACTCGGGGAGCCCGGCTTCGTCTTCTCGAGCGCCGGCCTCGACCCGCTGCCGCTCCAGGACACGACCGTCGCCTTCATGGCCTCCAAGGGCTTCGACGTCAGCCGCGCCGTCCCCAGGGCCCTCACCCACATCGCCAACATCGAGCACGAGGACGTCATCGTGCTCCTGGCGCCCCAGGCCAGGAGCGCCTTCCCGCGCCGCCCGCGCAACTCGGTGCTCCTCGACTGGCACGTCGACGACCCCTCGACCGTCCAGGGGGACGAGGCCACCGTGCGCGCGGCCTACGAAAGGGTTTTCGGGTACGTCGAGGCGCAGATTCGCGACCTCGTGTCGGCCATCCGCGACAGCGGCCGAGCGTGATCGGCGTGCCTCGTCGCCTTTCGGCGCCTGTCTGCAGCTCCGCCCTCAGGCGATCCGGCATGGTCCATCTGGCGGCACGGTCGACCGCGTAAACGCGGAGCTCCGAGCCCCGACCTGCGATTCGGCCCCGCGCTCGCGGGGCAGCCCTTCACGCCGCCTTCACACCTCCTTCACACTCATCTACACTTCCGGCCGTTGAGCGGTGGTCGCGCCATGTCCCGACCAGGGGACGGTCCCTGGGGTTGGACTGGGCCTGAAAGAGAGGATGCTCCGATGCTCCAGCACGCCAGAGGTCTCCGGGCTCTCGTACTCTCCGTCGGTGTCGCGGCCGCGGTCGTCGGGTGCGGAGGCGGGGGCGGGACCCCCAGCACCACCATTCAGGTCCGGGGCTCGGACACCATGGTCAACGTCGCCCAGGCGTGGGCCGAGGAGTACCGGAACGTCGAGCCGACCGTCAACGTGGAGGTGTCCGGCGGTGGCTCCGGTGTCGGCATTGCTTCTCTCGACAAGGGCACCATCGACATCGCCAACGCCAGCCGCAACATGAAGCCCGAGGAGATCGAGCAGGCCCGCAAGAACACCGGCAAGGAGCCGCACGAGTTCACCGTGGGCTTCGACGCGCTCGCCGTCTACGTACACAAGGACAACCCCCTCAACGAGATCTCCATCGAGCAGCTCGCCCAGATCTTCGGCGAGAAGGGCACCGTGACCAGGTGGTCCGAGATCGGCGTCACGATTCCCGGGGTGACCGACGACACCATCGTGCGGGTGAGCCGGCAGTCGAGCTCCGGCACCTACGAGTTCTTCCGGGAGCACGTGCTCAAGACGGGGGACTTCAAGCTGGGCTCCCGCGACATGAACGGCTCGAAGGAGGTCGTCGAGCTCATCGGGAACACCCCGACGGCGATCGGCTACAGCGGCATGGGGTACGTGCTGCCGTCCGTCAAGATGCTCAGGCTCCCTCCCATGCCGGGTGCGCCGGCCGTCGAGCCGAGCGTCGAGAACACCCTGAACAAGAGCTACCCCCTCGCCCGCTCGCTGCACGTCTACACCCTGGGCGAGCCGACGGGAGCCGTGAAGGGGTACATCGACTGGATCCTCTCGGAGGCCGGGCAGAAGATCCTCGAGGAGAACGGCTACGT
>JALOLB010000450.1 GCA_025456225.1 Thermoanaerobaculaceae bacterium | reverse complement strand
CCCGCCTGCTCGCCGCCGCCACCGCCGGCGCCCCGCCCGCCGGCTGGGCGCACAAGCGCCAGCCCGTGCGCATCGTGCTCGACCCCGACGAGCAGCCCGCGCACAAGGGCGCCCTGTGCGCCGCCAGCGCCGGCTTCAACCTGCACGCGGCGACACGCGTGGCCGCCAACGACAAGGAGGCCCGCGAGCGCCTGTGCAGGTACATCCTGCGCCCGCCGTTCGCCAACGACCGGCTGAGCATCCTCGACGACGGCAACGTGCGCCTGGAGTTCAAGAAGCCGTGGTCCGATGGCACCTCGTCGATCGACCTTGCGCCGCTGGCCTTCCTCGCCCGCCTCTCTGCCCTCGTCCCACCAGAGACCCCGCCAGAAAGCGAGGCGGGTTACTACGACGTCGTGGTCCCGCGCGAGGATCACCCTGCCCGTCCACCCGAAATTCGGTGAGGAAGTCGCGGTCCAGTGGTCCTACGGTGCGCGCGCGGTGCTGCTCGAGACCGACCAGCACCTGCGCCTGATCGTGCCGCTGGCGTGGACTGATCTGAAGCCACGGCCGTTGCCCGCGGAGCACTCAGGGCGGCCGGTGCATCTGCTCTCCGGGGGTTTGCTGGAACTCGCGGCCTGGGTCGAAGCCAGAGTGTCCGGGCAGGGCAGTGAGGAAGTTGGCCATTGCCCTGACGGGGACGAGACTCTGAGGCACAGGACTGGAGGGCGCGATGGCAACCAAGGGCGAGCAGCGGCACGCGAGGCAGCCGAGCCGGGGAGAAGCCGTCGTGTCTGCCGTCGGCAACGACGAGATCAGTCAGCTCTTGCCGTGGTGGAGCAAGCTGGTTCACCAGACGCTGCTCGCGGAAGCGGTGGTGCTGGACGACAGGAGGAAGGAGAGCCATGAGTGCGAGAATCGATGTGTCGCATCTGGAGCGACGGGCGTGTGTGTACGTACGGCAGTCGACGGCCGCTCAGGTGCTTGAGCATGGCGAATCGACGGGGCGGCAGTATGCGCTGGCGGAGCGCGCGGTGGCGCTCGGCTGGAACCAGGCGAGGGTCGAGGTCATCGACGATGACCTCGGGCGCAGCGGCGCGAGCACCGAGGGCCGGAGCGGTTTCGCCCGGCTGGTGGACGGGGTGGTGCGCGGTGAAGTCGGCGCGATTCTCGCTATCGAGGTGTCGCGCCTGGCGCGCTCGTCGGTGGACTGGCAACGCTTGCTGTCGCTACTTCACCATCCCGTGGAACATCACGCTTCTGCACGCCGAGATCGACGTCGTCTTCGCCACGCCCCTCTTCAACATCTCCCACCCTCTCTTCGAGTACCCGGGCTTCACCGTGGCCTCGGGGACGGTCGTCGCCCCGGGTCACGCACGACACGGGCGCTCTCGACACGTCGATCGGCGGCTGGACGGCGAGGCCCAACACCAACGCGTCCGGCTACCTGCTCAAGGCCAGCCCGACCACCGCGGTGACGGCGGGCACCCGCATCGCCAGCTTCCGCCTGCAGACCGCGAACAACGTGGGCCTCGACAACGTTTGTCGGCTGGACGTGGTGAATACGACCACCAACGCGACCCTGGCCACGCGCACGCTCAGGCGCTCCGACTTCGCGAATCAGGGCAGCATGGTCGACATCGACTTGCCCTTCACGCTCACCGCCGACACGTCCGTCGAGGTGCGGGTCAACTGGTACGGCAACACGCAGCTCGGCGTGCAGCGGGTGGTGATCGACGCCCGGCGGGCCGACTACGTGGGCCCGGTCACGGTCTACGACGGCGTGTGGGGCGAGTGGAAGGGGATCCAGCTTTGCCCCGACGACGGTTTCGTCCAGGGCTACCGCATGCGGGTGGAGGCGAACGGGAGCAGCGGCGACAACACCGCGCTCAACGGAATCGAGCTCGACTGCTTGAGCACGCTGGGCGTCCACAGCACGATCGGCTTCCAGGGTCTGTGGGGCACCTGGGGGGCATGGGCGTCGTGCCCGACGGGCAAGCTGGCCGTCGGGGGGCAGGAGAAGTTCGAGGACAACCGGGGCAGCAGCAACGACTCCGCGGCGAACTCGCTCAAGCTGCGCTGCCAGGACGGGACCGAGATCGAGCCGCCGAACGGCGCCGACCGTGGCACCTGGAAGACCTGGGGGGTGTGCCCCACCGGTCAGGCGGTCTGCGGCATGGAGGTGCGCTCGGAGGACAACCAAGGCGAGGGCGGGGATGACACCGCGCTCAACGGCGTGCGCCTGCAGTGCTGCACGGCCCCCGGCTTCATCGACGACTTCGTGTACCAGCTCAAGCCCAGCCACGCGACCAGCATGTGCGTCGAGCTGACGACCAGCCCGGCGCTGGCCGGCTCCAACATCGACGTCTCGGCCTGCACCGCCAACAACGCCTCGCAGCTCTTCCGGGCGGTGGCCAAGGACAGCGGCTGGTTCGAGCTGCACAACGTCCAGTCGGGCAAGTGCGTCGAGATCGGCGGCGCGAGCAAGGACCCGGGCGGCAACGTCATGCAGTGGAACTGCGGGCTCGGACAGCACCAGGAGTGGCAGGCGGTCTCGG
>JALOLB010000266.1 GCA_025456225.1 Thermoanaerobaculaceae bacterium | reverse complement strand
GGCCATCGTCCTCGCCACCGGCTTCAAGACGTTCGATCCCAGGCGGACCCCGGCCTACGGCTACGGTGTCTTCCCCAGCGTCTACACCGCGATGGAGATCGAGCGGCTGGTGAACTCGTCGGGGCCCACCGAGGGGCACGTCACCCTGCGCGACGGGCGCACCCCGCAGACGGTTGGCATCGTCCACTGCGTCGGCAGCCGGGACGTCAACACCAACGAGCATTGCTCGCGCGTCTGCTGCATGTACTCGCTGAAGTTGGCCCACCTGGTCAAGGAGAAGACCGGCGCAGAGATCTACAACTTCTACATCGACATCCGGGCTCCAGGCAAGGGCATGGAGGAGTTCTACAACCGGGTCGCCGAGGAGGGGGTCCACTTCATCCGGGGCAAGGTGGCCGACGTGTACCCGGAGGCCGGCAACACCGGCCGAGTGATCCTCCAGGCCGAGGACACGCTGATGGGCCGGGTGCGCAAGATCCCGGTGGACATGGTCGTCTTGGCGACGGGCCTGGAAGCCCAGGCCGACGCCGAGGAGGTGCGTCGCACCTTCAACATCACCTGCGCCGGCGGCGGCTTCTTCATGGAGCGCCACCCCAAGCTCGCCCCGGTGAGCACCTTCACCGACGGCATCTACCTCGCCGGCGCCTGCCAGGGCCCCAAGGACATCCCGGACACGGTGGCCCAGGCCGGCGCCGCCGCCGCCGAGGCGCTGGCCCTGATCGGTCGCGGCTACATCGAGATGGAGCCGAACACGGCCTACGTGGTGACCGAGGAGTGCTCGGGCTGCAAGACCTGCATCCCGATGTGCCCCTACACCGCCATCACCCGGGTAGACGGGAAGGCCCAGATCAACCCCGTGCTGTGCAAGGGCTGCGGCACCTGCGTGGCCGCCTGCCCGTCCGGATCCATCCGCCAGAACCTGTTCGAGGATGAAGAGATCTACGAGGAGATCTGGGGAGTGCTGGCCCATGCCTGAGCCGATCGAGGTCCCGCAGGAGAGCGGCGCCGGCTGGGAGCCGAGGATCGTCGCCTTCTTCTGCAACTGGTGCACCTATCTGGCGGCCGACCTGGCCGGCACCTCGCGGATGAAGTACGCGCCGAATGCGCGGGTCATCCGGGTGATGTGCTCCGGCCGGATCGATCCGCAGTTCGTCATGGAGGCATTCGCCAAGGGCGCCGACGGCGTCCTCATCGGTGGCTGCCACTTCGGCGACTGTCACTACCAGTCGGGCAACCACAAGGCGCTGCGCCGCTTCATGCTGCTGAAACGGGTCCTGGTGGGGATGGGGATCGAGGAGGAGCGCATCCGCCTCGAATGGATCTCGGCGGCCGAGGCCGACAAGCTTCGCGACGTGATGAACGACATGGTGGCGCGCCTGACGGCGCTGGGACCGCTGCAGCTCGAGGTGCCGGCCGAGGGGTTCACCGAAGCCGCCCGGATCACCGAGCTGGAAGAGGTGACGGCATGAGCGACAAGCCCAAGGTCGCCTTCTACTGGTGCTCCTCGTGCGGGGGCTGCGAAGAGGCTGTCGTGGACCTCGCCGAGCAGATCCTCGACGTGGTGGCCGCGGTGGACATCGTCTTCTGGCCGGTGGCCCTCGACTTCAAGAAGGCCGACGTGGAGGCGATGGAAGACGGCTCCATCCTGGCAGCCTTCGTGAACGGGGCCATCCGCACCACCGAGCAGGAGGAGATGGCCCACCTCCTGCGCCGCAAGGCGAAGGTGCTGGTGGCCTTCGGCTCCTGCGCCCACCTCGGTGGCATCCCCGCCCTGGCCAATCTCTGGGACCGCGAAGCCATCTTCGCCACCGTCTACCGCACGACCCCCTCGACGGTCAACCCGGATGGCGTGATGCCCCAGGTTGCCACGTCCCACAACGGCGATTGGGTCACGCTCCCCGGCTTCTACAACACGGTCCGGTCGCTCGACCAGGTCACGTCCGTGGACTACTACATCCCGGGCTGCGCCCCTACGCCCAACATCATCGCCGGGGCGGTGCAGACCCTGTTGAGCGGCGACCTGCCGCCCGCCGGGACCGTGCTGGCCCCGGACATCGCCCTGTGCGAGGAGTGCCCTCGCCTGGACACCAAGCCGCAGGACCTGAGCCTCGAACGGTTCCGCCGGCCCCATGAGATCCTCATCGACGAGGACACCTGCCTGCTTGCCCAGGGGCTGCTGTGCATGGGGCCCGCCACCCGCGCGGGCTGCGGTCAGCTGTGCATCAGGGGCAACATGCCCTGCACCGGCTGCTTCGGCCCCACCAGCAAGGTGCACGACCAGGGCGGCAAGTACCTGTCGGCCATTGCCTCGATGCTCTCGGCTACCGAAGACGTGGCCATCGAGAGCGCCCTCGACGGCATCCCCGACCCCATCGGCACGTTCTACCGCTACGGCCTGGCAGGCTCGCTGCTGCGCCGGCGCACGATGACCCCCGTCGACGCCTGAGGAGCCCAGACACATGCCCGATGAGATGACTACCCAGGAGGCCTGGAGCCGCGGCTCCCAGGGGGCACAGGCCGCCTACGCGCGCCGCCGCATCACCATCGATCCCATCACCCGTCTCGAGGGGCACGGCAAGATCGACATCTTCCTCGATGAAGCGGGAGACGTGGACCGGGCCTACTTCCAGGTCCCGGAGTTGCGCGGCTTCGAGAAGTTCGCCGAAGGCCGCCCGGCCGAGGACATGCCCCAGATCACCTCGCGCATCTGCGGTGTGTGCCCCACGGCGCACCACATGGCGGCCACCAAGGCGCTCGACGCCCTCTACCGGGTCGACCCGCCGCCCGCGGCCAAGAAGATCCGGGAGCTGGTCTACTCGGCGTTCATGGCCGAGGATCACGCCCTGCACTTCTACTTCCTCGGCGGCCCCGACTTCGTGGTCGGTCCCGAGGCACCGGCCGCCCAGCGCAACATCCTCGGCGTCATCGGCGTCGTCGGCCAGGAGGTCGGGGTACGGGTCATCACGATGCGGCGCCGCATCCGGGAGATCATCACCCTGGTCGGCGGCAAGGTGATCCATCCTGTCCTTGGGCTCCCCGGAGGGGTGGCCAAGCGGGTCACCGCTGACGAGCAGGCTCAGATCCAGGCAGTCGCCGCCGACGCCGTTGACTTCGCCCGGTTCACCCTGGAGACCTTCCGGTCAGTGGTCCTGGCCAATCCGGCGTACGTCGACCTGATCGTCTCCGACGCCTTCACCCACCGCACCTACTACATGGGTCTCATGGACGCGGAGAACAGGCCGAACTTCTACGACGGGCGGATCCGCGTGGTCTCTCCCGAGGGCGCCGAGTACGCCAGCTTCCTGGCCGCCGACTACCTCGACTACGTGGCCGAACACGTGGAGCCCTGGTCCTACGTCAAGTTCTGCTACCTGAAGCCCGTGGGCTGGCACGGCTTCACCGACGGCGCCGAGAGCGGCATCTACTCAGTCGCCCCGCTGGCCCGGCTGAACGCCGCCGACGGCATGGCCACTCCCCTTGCCCAGGAGGCCTACGAGGAGCTGTTCTCAACGCTGGGGGGCAAGCCCGTGCATCACACCCTGGCCAACCACTGGGCCCGGGTGGTGGAGCTGCTCTACGCCGCCGAGCGACTGAAGGAGCTGGCTGACGATCCCGAGCTGATCGACCCTAACGTGCGCACCCTGCCCACCGAGACGCCGCGCGAAGGTGTCGGGGTGGTCGAGGCGCCACGGGGCACGCTATTCCACCATTACGTCACGGACTCGAGGGGGATCGTTGAGCAGGCCAACCTGATCGTGGCAACTCAGAACAACTCGGCGCGGATGGCGATGAGCGTGGAGAAGGCGGCCAAGGGGCTGATCTCGAAGGGGATCGTGTCCGAGGGCATCCTCAACAAGGTGGAGATGGCTTTCCGGGCCTATGACCCCTGCCACGCCTGCGCCACCCACTCACTGCCCGGGAGCATGCCGCTCGTGGTGGCAGTGCGCGGGTCCGACGGCAAGACGCTGTCGGTGCTGCGCCGCGACTCCGATGGCAGCCTCCACGGCGAGTAGCGGCACCGCCGCGCGCGGAGGTCTCGGCACCGGCCCGATCCGGGTGCTCGCGCTCGGCAACGAGCTCATCGCGGACGACGGCATGGGGATCGTCACCGCACGCGAGCTGTGCCGGCACCTCGCCGTCGCCGGATCACCGGTGCCGGCTGGGCCGTCGTTCGATCCCGCGGTGACGGCGCGAGCCTTCGAGCTGCCGGGAGCAGGGCGCGTGGAGGTGGTGGAGACCGCGCTCACCGGCATGTACCTGCTCGAGGCGGTCGTGGGTGCCTCCCGCCTCATCGTGGTCGACACCGTTGTGACCGGCGCGCACGACCCGGGGACGGTGCTCGAGCTGAGGGAGGGCGACCTGGCCGGGCCTCGGGGTGGTTCGCCTCACTACATCGGCCTCCTCGAGACGCTCGACCTGGCCCGCGCCATGCGCATGGAGGTGCCGGTCGACGTGGTCTTCGTCGCCGTGGAGGCCGGTGACTACGTGACCGTGGGTGGGGAGATGACCGCCCAGGTTGGCGCGGCGGTGCCGATCGTGGTCGATCGGGTGATCGGCCTCATCCAGGGCGGGGCGGTGGCACTGGCCTGAGACCCGCGTCCGCCCAGCGATCCTCCCGTCGGGGTCCTCCGCCGCCGCAATCGGCTAGGCTGGTCACTGAGGCGGCCTGCGATCCCGGGCTGACTCGCCCGCCATCCGGAGGCGCACGTGCACGAAGCCGGCATCGCCGATCGCATCCTTGACATCGTCGTCGCCCGCGCGGGCGAGGCCGGGGCACGCCGGATCACCGCGATCCACCTCGAGGCTGGCGTGCTGGCCGGTGTTTCCGAGGAGGCCCTGCGCTTCCACTGGGAGCAGCACGCGACGGGCACGCCGGCAGAGGGGGCGGTGCTGCACCTCGTGGAGACCGACGAACCGACCGATCTCCGCCTGGTCGCCATCGACGTCGAGGGCGGCGTTGAGGGCGTAGCGACACCCTGACGGTGGAGGCGCCGTCTCCGGTGACACGGCGCGCGCGGCTCGGCGCCATTGTGCCGCCTTCCCCGCGACAGAGATCAGCCCTCGTCGCCTCGATCAGCTCGCCAGCCGGGCGTGGCTTCGGCCCGAGCGCCCGGGCGCGGTGGTCACCACGTCTTCACCTGTTCGGCGACGAAGAGGTCCAGCAGCTGGAGCCGGGTGGCGCTGAGGCGGCGCGA
>JALOLB010000265.1 GCA_025456225.1 Thermoanaerobaculaceae bacterium | reverse complement strand
CGTTCGGCTCGGTCGCCTACAGCCGCGGCACCGACGAGCGCACCGGCGAGCCCCTGCCCCTGATCGCGCCCCTCAAGGGCGTGCTCGGGGCCCGCTACGAGCGGCCCCGCTGGTGGGGCGAGCTCTCGACCCGCATGATGAGCCGCAACGACCGCGTCGCGCCGGGCTACGAGGAGACTCCGGGCTTCACGGTCTACGACATCCGGGGCGGCTACAACTTCGCTCTGGGCCTGTCGCTGCAGGCGGCGGTCGAGAACCTCTCTGACAAGGCGTATCACGAGCCGTTCAACATCCGCCTCGAGCCCGGACGCAGCCTCCGCGTCAGCGTCGGGTATCGCTTCTAGACAGTGATCGGTGCTCGGTGATCGGTGCTCGGAGGAACGACCCTCCCTCCTCCGAGCACCGGGCACGGATCACCATCCGCCGTCACGGGCGGTGGTAGGATTCGCCATGCCGGGGGGACAGCGGGCACGCCATGCCCGCCAACACACGGCTTCCCCGACGGAGAGAAGGCGTCATGTCATCCGCTGCCACGTCGATCCACATCGATGACTCGCGCATCGCCTCGGCCCTGGAGGCCGGCCGCCGCCACGACGGCGCTCGGGTGCGTGCCGTGCTGAGCAAGGGCCTCGAGCTGCACGGCCTCGACGACTCGGAGATGGCCGTGCTCATGAACATCTCCGACCCCGAGCTGCTCGGGGAGCCATCTACGGCAACCGCCTGGTCATCTTCGCCCCGCTCTACATCTCCAACATGTGCTGCAACGAGTGCACCTACTGTGCGTTCCGGGCCCGCAACCGGGAGCTGAAGCGGCGCGCCCTCACGCAGGAAGAAATCGCCCACGAGGTGACCCACCTCGTGGAAGAGGGCCACAAGCGCATCCTCATGGTGGCCGGCGAGTCGTACCCGGGCGAGGGGTTCGCCTACGTGCTGCGCTCCATCGACACGATCTACAGGACGACCAGCGGGCGTGGCGAGATCCGTCGCGTCAACGTCAACATCGCCCCGCTCACCGCCGACGAGTTCCGGCAGCTCAAGGGCGCCCAGATCGGCACCTATCAGCTCTTCCAGGAGACCTACCACCGGCCGACCTACGCCCGGGTCCACCTGGGCGGCAAGAAGGTCGACTACGACTGGCGCATCACCGCCATGGACCGCGCCATGGAGGCGGGGATCGACGACGTCGGGGTGGGCGTGCTGTTCGGCCTCGCCGACTGGCGCTACGAGCTGCTCGCGATGATGCAGCACGTCGAGCACCTGGAGCGCACCTTCGGGGTCGGCCCGCACACGATCTCCGTGCCGCGCATGGAGCCCGCGTCCGGCTCGGACACCGCGAGCCACCCGCCGCGGCCGGTGCCGGACACCGAGTTCCGCAAGCTCGTGGCGATCCTGCGCCTGGCCGTACCGTACACCGGCATCATCATGTCGACCCGGGAGACCGCCGAGATGCGCCGCGAGACGTTCGCCCTCGGCGTGTCCCAGATCTCCGCCGGCAGTCGCACCAACCCGGGCGGCTACGCCGAGGAGGAGCGCTACGACGCCTCCCAGTTCTCGCTCGGCGACCACCGCCCCCTGGACGAGGTGGTGCGTGACGTGGCGGCGCTCGGCTACGTGCCGTCGTTCTGTACCGCCTGCTACCGCCTCGGGCGCACCGGCGCCGACTTCATGGACCTCGCCAGGCCCGGCGAGATCAGGGACCACTGCCAGCCCAACGCCGTCGCCACGTTCCAGGAGTACCTCGAGGACTTCGCCTCGCCCGCGACCCGCGCGGCCGGCGAGGCGATGATCCGGGACACGGTGGCCGCCATGGACGCCCCCATCCGGCTCAAGACCGAGACGATGCTCGAGGCGGTGCGCTCCGGCAGGCGCGACGTGTTCTGCTGATGGCCGACGACGTGCGCATCGAGCGTGACCCCCTGGGGGACGTGGCGGTCCCGGCGGATGCCCTCTACGGCGTCCACACGGTGCGGGCGCTCGGGAGCTTCCCCCTCGCCGGCCACCCCGTGCACCCGCAGCTCGTGCACGCCTTCGGCGCCGTCAAGTGGGCCTGCGCCCGCACCAACGCTGCCCTCGGCGTCTGGGCCGACCCTGCCACGGCCGCCGCCATCGAGCGGGCCTGCGGGGAGATGGCGGCCGGAGAGCTCGACGCCCACGTCGTGGTGGACGCCCTGCAGGGTGGTGCCGGGACCTCCACCAACATGAACGTCAACGAGGTGCTCGCCAACCGCGCCCTGCAGCTCCTCGGGCGGGCGCTCGGCTCGTACGACCTCGTGTCGCCCCTCGACGACGTCAACCGCCACCAGTCCACCAACGACACCTACCCGACGGCGCTGCGCATCGCGGCGATTCGCTCCCTCCACGCCCTGGAGCGCGAGGTGCTGGCGCTCCAGGAGGCCTTCCAGGCCAGGGAGAGGGCGTTCGCCGGCATCGTCAAGGTGGCGCGCACCCAGCTCCAGGATGCCGTGCTCACCACCCTCGGCCGGGAGATGGGCGCCTACGCCGAGGCGTTCGGCCGCGACCGCTGGCGGATCTACAAGTGCGAGGAGCGGTTGCGCGTCGTCAACCTGGGCGGCACGGCGATCGGCACCGGCCTGGCCGCACCCCGGCAGTTCATCTTCCAGGTCGTGGACGAGCTGCGGGCGATCACCGGGCTCGGCCTCGCCCGCGCCGAGAACCTCGTCGAGGCAACCCAGAACGCCGACGTCTTCGTGGAGGTCTCCGGCATCCTCAAGGCGTGCGCGGCGACGCTCTGGAAGGTCTGCTCCGACCTCCGGCTGCTCGCCTCCGGCCCCGACGCCGGGCTCGGGGAGATCCGCCTGCCGCCGCGGCAGGCCGGCTCGTCGATCATGCCGGGGAAGGTCAACCCGGTGATCCCGGAGGCGGCCAGCCAGGCGGCCATGCTGGTCTTCGCCCACGACCAGGCGATCACCCTGGCGTGCGCCTCGGGCTGCCTGGAGCTCAACCCGTTCCTGCCGCTGGTCGCCCACTGCCTGCTGGGGAGCTGCGACCTCCTGGCCCGGGGATGCCGCTCGCTGCGGGAGCACTGCGTCGAGGGCATCGAGGCCGACGAGAAGCGGTGCCGCGCCCACGTGGCGAGCGCCACTGCCACCGCCACGGCCCTCCTGCCGGCGCTCGGCTACGACGGTGCCGTCAGGCTGGTCGCCCGTGCCCGCGAGACCGGCCGGCCGCTCCGGGACATCGCCGTCGGCGAGGGGTTCGTCACGGAGGAGCAGTTCGACGCGCTGACGAGCCCCGAGGCGGTGTGCCGCCTGGGCAGCCCCGACCTCCCGAGGCCGCGATGAGCGCTGCCGCGCGACGCGGCCGGGCCCGGCGTTGGCTGGTCCTCGCACCGGGCCTGCTCGTCGCCGGCTTCCTCGTGCTGGCCATCCCGCTTCCCGAGGCGCCTTCGCCTGCACCCGCCGGTGGCGCACCGTTCGCCTGGCGGCAGGATGCACGCTGGCATGAGCTGGAGGCCCGCTTCGTCGCCGCCCGCGCGGCTGGCTGCCTGACCCAGACACAGGCCATCGAGGCCGGCCTTTCGACCCTCATGGCCCTCACGGACGCCCTCGCCCCCGGGACCGCCGGCGCCGATGACCCCCGCCTCGACGCCGCCGAGCGGGTCCTCTTCGAGACCGCCCCCCTGGTGGCCGCCTGCCCGGCTCATCTGCCCGAGCTGGCTCGCCTGCAGGCCCGCCTTCGAGACGCCGTCAAGCGCCAGTCCCGGGGCTGGGACATGAGCAGCCGCGCGGTCCGGGACCGGCTGTACCGGGTGCTCTACGGCGGCAGGACCGCCGTCGAGGAGGCGATCCTCCAGGCCCCTCCCGGCGCCCTGCTGCCCTTCCTGCCGGGAGAGGTGGTGACCTCGCGCACCCCGGGCACCGAGGTACGGGGTGTGATGGTGCACAGCGGCGACCTGCTGCTGTCCCGCGGCACGGCACCCACCTCGGCGCTCATCGCCCGGGGCAACGACTACCCCGGGAACTTCTCCCACGTCGCGATGCTGGTCGTGGAGCGCGAAGGTGACCCGCCCCGCCTCCTCGAGGCTCACATCGAGCGCGGTGTGGCCATCGCGTCCGGCCGGGAGTACCTGGGGGACGCGAAGTTCCGCATCCTCCTGCTGCGCCCCCGCGCCGACCTCCCTGCGCTTGCCCGTGATCCCCTGCTCCCGCACCGGGCCGCCATGAGGGTCGTCGCCGAGACGCGGACGCGTCACATCCCCTACGACTTCGCCATGGACTTCACGGACCCCGGGCGCCTCTTCTGCTCCGAGGTGGCCTCGTGGGCCTACCGCGAGGAGGGCGTGACCCTGTGGATGGGGCTGTCCCACATCTCGTCGCCGGGCCTCGCTCGCTGGCTCGCAGGGTTCGGGGTCACCCACTTCGAGACCCAGGAGCCCTCCGACCTCGAGGCCGACCCCCAGCTCGCCGTGGTCGCCGAGTGGCGGGACCTCGAGGGCCTGTGGCAGGACCACGTCGACAACGCCGTGGTGGAGGCAATGCTGGCCGGCGCCGAGGAGGGGCAGCCTCTCGACTACCCGTGGTACCTGCTGCCCGCCGGCCGCGTTGCCAAGGCCTGGTCCGCCGTGTGCGACGCCTTCGGCCGTGTCGGCCCGGTGCCGCAGGGCATGACCGCGCCGGGCGCCCTGCGCAACCGCACCTTCAGCCTGCGCCACGCCGCGATCAAGGAGCGCACACGGACGCTCGCGGCACAGTTCGAGGCGCAGCACGGCTACCGCCCACCGTACTGGCAGCTCGTCCGCCTTGCCCGCACCGCGAGCACCACGCCGTGACGGCCCGGCCCTGCTACCGTGGCGGCATGCGTGCCTTCAATCAGGTCGAAGGTCAAAGAGTTGCGAGTCGAGAGTTGAGAGTCGAGAGTCGAGAGTCGAAGGTCGAGGGTCGCGAATCGGGAGACCACTGGGGTGGGTCAGCAACCGCCGCGTTCGCGTGTCGCCGCTCGACGCACATGGCCTGGGCGCCTGTCCCGTTCTTCTCCTTTCTCTCAACTCTCGACTCTCATCCTGGGACCCCAGAAGGCCACCAACCCAGGGGACTACAGCGATGAGTCCCCAGGCCACCCCCCGGAACCTGCGCCTGCACATCGGGCTGTTCGGGCGCCGTAACGTCGGCAAGTCAAGCCTGCTCAATGCCATCACCCGCCAGCAGGTGTCCATCGTCTCGGCTGTCCCTGGGACCACCACGGACCCGGTGGAGAAGCCCATGGAGCTGCTCCCCTTGGGGCCGGTGGTGTTCATCGACACCGCCGGCATCGACGACGAGGGGGCGCTCGGGGAGCTGCGCATCGCCCGCACCCGGCGGGCGCTCGACCGCACCGACCTCGGCATCGTGGTGAGCGGCGGAGGTGCCTGGGGGAGCTTCGAGGAAGGCCTCCTGGCCGAGCTGCAGGACCGCAAGGTGGGCGTGCTCGTGGTCTTTAACAAGGCCGATCAGGCCACCCCGGACCCGGCCCTCGAGGCCCGGCTCCAGGCCGCCGGCATCCGGACCGTGCGCACCTCGGCGACGACCGGCGAGGGTCTCGGCGCGCTGCGCGCCGCGCTGCTGGCCGCGGCCCCGGCCGACTACTTCGACGCCCGGCGCATCGTCGGCGACCTGGTGGCGCCGGGTGACATGGTCGTCCTGGTGGTGCCCATCGACAAGGAGGCCCCCAAGGGCCGTCTCATCCTCCCCCAGGTGCAGACGATCCGCGACCTCCTCGACTCGGATGCCTTCTGCATGGTCGTCAAGGAGCGGGAGCTACGCGCGGCCCTGGGCCGGTTGACCTCGCCGCCGGGTCTGGTGGTCACCGACTCGCAGGCGTTTCTCAAGGTGGCCGCCGACACACCACCCGGCGTGCCCATGACCTCCTTCTCGATTCTCTTCGCCCGCTTCCAGGGGGACCTCACGGAG
>JALOLB010000002.1 GCA_025456225.1 Thermoanaerobaculaceae bacterium | reverse complement strand
GACGTGGACGTCGTCGTGGACGTGGTCGTGGTCGTGGACGGCTTCTCCTCGACCCCGTCCTCGTCGCCCTCATGGGCTCCCGCCGGTGGCGCCACTCGGAATCAACGGTCGGAGCGCTGGAGGTGCCGCCTCGGCTGGCTTCCGTTGACCACGGGGATGTCGATCCAGGACGGGCTGGCCGGGTCGAGGAGGACGCGGATCTCGGCGGTCACCGGGTGGGCGCCGGGCGCGTCGGACAGCGACGAGCCGTCCTGCATGTTGACGTCGAAGCGGTCGTAGTTCGAGGACGCCACGAGCACGCGGAGGCGGTGACCGGCGGGGATCGTGACCGCCACGGGCGGCAGCTCCACGGGCACCAGCACCGCCGTCGCGGGTGCCAGGAGCTGACGGGTCGAGAAGGACACCCTCAGGGATGCGCGCCGGATGCCGTCCACGAGCAGCAGCGAGCGGCCGTCCGGGTAGACCTGGGTGAGTCGCACCGCGACATCGGTGTCCACGGCGCTGCACTCGATGTGGATCCCTGCCACCGGCGTCCCCTCGAGGTGCAGCGGGCGCGCCAGCGGCGGCGTGGTGAACGTCAGCACGTCGGACCGCGCCTCCACGGAGCGCAGGTCGCCCGGCCCCTTGGTTCCCCAGCCTTCGGTGAGGATGGCACCGAACAGCGTCGGCACGGGGTTGGTCGGGTCGGAGAGATAGGCCAGCGGAGTCGCACCTGGAGCCGGCGCGTCGGCCAGTGCCGCGTTCGGCGCGAGGTACAGCCGCCGCGTCCGGGCAGCCGGCGGTGGCCACGTTTCGGCGTCCCGCCAGGCGTCGTCGTTGATGGAGACGGTGCGGAACGGCGGCCGTTCCACCCAGCCGATGGCGATCCCCCGCAGGTAGTGGTCGAAGAACGCCGCGGCCTGGCGCGCCGCCTCGCCCGCCGCCGCGGGATAGGTGACCTGGCCCTGCTGCAGCTCCCCGATCCCGCCGTGCGTCCACGGCCCGACCAGCACCCACTGCCGATCGCGGGCATTCGGTCCCCCGCCGGCGCGGATCGCCTCCGCCCCCGCCAGGGAGATCGCGGTCTCGTGGTCGTACCACCCCGAGATGTGGAGCATCGGCACGTCGATGCTCTCCGGCTGGATCGCCGCGGCGTCGACGAGCGCCCAGAAGCCGTCCTCCAGCGGGTGGTCCTCGACGCCCACGAGCCCGAAGTGCCCCGAGACGAAGGTGTTCTTGTTGCGCTGCCAGACCCCGCCCGGGTAGTAGCCCCCGTAGCTCTCCGCCATGTGCCCGACCTGCGGGACTGCGGCCCGCAGGTGCGGCGGGCGCTTGGAGGCGGTCCGGAACTGGATCACCGCCAGGGCGGACCCGCCCCACGTGCCCACATCGCTGGTGCACCACGGCTGCGCTGCCGCCCACTCCACGAGGTCGTAGCCGTCGAGACCGCGGTCGTAGCCCGGCGCCGACGCCCCGGCCGAGCCATAGAACCCGCGCCAGTCGGCGACCACGAAGGCGTAGTCGGGGTTGCCGAGCAACGCGTCCGTCGGCGCTGCGATCAGGATCGGGACGAACCGCCGCCTGTCGTACGGCGTCTGGATGAGGACCGCGGGCCACCGGCCGGTCGTCGCCGGCAGGTAGACGTCGACCGCCAGGGCCCGGCCGTCCCGCACTGGCACCGCGACCTCGGAGCGGGCATGGGCCGAGGCCCCTCGCGCGGCGGCGAGCAGCACGACCGTCAGCACGAGAAGACGAACTCGGGCCGCCTGGGACCCGAGTCGGGTGGCGAAGCAGTCCTTCAGGTGCGCCTCCATCTCCCACTTGACGAGCCAGCCACCGTCCGGTTGACAGCCGAGCTTCTTACAGAATCCGACTTCTCAAGGGTTGCCGCTCCGGTCCCCTCGCCCCGCGAAGCGGGGAGAGGGATAGGGTGAGGGGCGCTTTGTTTTTGAAACGAAATGAGTTGTACCCCCTTACCCCGGCCCTCTCCCCCTGCGGGGGCGAGGGGGAGGAACAGAGCGTCGAGAGTTTCACAAGCGGCTCAGCCGTCCCACCTCGGCGCCGGCGACCAGCCCGCTCGTGTCGCCGTGTCCACGCCGCGCGTCCGCCCCGAGGCCTACGACGAGGCCGAGGTCACTTCTTCCACGTGCGCTTGATCCAGGGGATCGCCTCGCGCATGAAGGGTGCGAACGCCGGGACCTGGTAGTGGGTCAGACCATCGACCACCACCAGCTTGATCTTGACGCCCTTCTCCTCGAGCACCTTCGCGATGTCGGCGGTGGGCTCAAGCGGCACCACCTCGTCGGCCCGGCTGTGGATGACGTAGAGCGGGATGCGCCAGGCCACCTCGGCGGAGTCCTCCTGGGGCCGGCCCGCGACAATGAGGGCGGCGGCGAAGAGGTCCTGGTGCTTTGCGGCGAGCGCCCACGTTCCCATGCCGCCCATGCTGTAGCCGGTGATGAGCGTCCTCGCGGGGTCGACCTCCCAGGTCTTCCCGACGTGGTCGAGCAGCGTCAGCACGTCGGCCTCGGCCTGGGGGTCCGTCCAGCGTCCCGCCGTGCAGTCCGGAGCCACGATGATCGCCCCGAGCTTCCGGAGCGCCGGCTCCACCAGGTTCACCAGGAACGGCTTCCCGTAGTACGGCGTGACCGTGCCGCCATAGTGCAGCGCCAGCACGAGGGGCACGGGCTTTCCCGGCGTGTACCCGTCCGGGATCGAGATGGTGTACCGCTGCCCTCCCGGCGCCAGCACCTCCTCGCGCACGGTGGGGCCATCCGCGGCCCGTGCGGCGATGGCACACACCGTGGAGACGGTGATGATCGACAGGATGAGGAGGCCGCCTGCGCGGATGTCTGGGCTCATGGGCCGTCATGGTACACGCCCCCGAGCGGCGGTCGTTCAGGACCCATGGCAAAGGCGTCGGCGTCACGGTACGCTTCCCGTGCGAGGCCTGCATGAGCTGGAACGACGCGAACCTGAAGCCCCCGACACCGGGCCTGGGCCCGGATCAGCCGCGCCCCGCTCCCGCGCCTCCCCCGGCCGCTTCCCGCCGTGCTGACCCGTCGACCGGGTATCCGGTCGGCCCGCGCTGGGATGACGGCCTCGAGCACTGCTGGTCGCTCTCCCAGCCCCACCGCTCGGTCGGCTGGGCGCTCGTGATGCTCATCACGTTCGCGGCAATCCCGGTGCTCGTGCTCGCCGCGCTCTGGCTGCTGTCCCTCGCCTCCAACCTGGTCGCCGTGATCCTGGGCGCGGTGCTGACCGCCTTCTTCCTGCTGCGCTACCTGGCCGAGGTCGTGCGCGCCTTGCGGGGCCACAGGGTCAGCGTCGTGGCCCGGGCGATGGCCTCCAACCGCTTCCTGCTCGCCACCTGCGCCCTCGGCGGCTGGGCCTTCCTGATGGCCGCCGACGCGCCGGGCCTGGGCCGCGCCTTCACCTCCGGCGCCGCCCTGCCGCCGATCCTCGACTGGTCGCGCTTCTGGGCTGGCGAGATCGCCGACATGGCGCTCTTCGACATCCCCGAGGCGCTCGGCTGGAGCGGGTCGCCTCTCGCACCCCGCTCCCGCCTGGCAATCGCCGCGCTCGGCGGCTTCCGCCTGCTCTTCGGGCTCGGGGTCGTGGAGCTGGCCGCCCGGGTCTGGCAGCGCTTCGTGACCGGCGCGACGTTCTACGCCACGATGCCGGACGCCTGGGGGCGCTGCGCCGCCGACCTCGACCCGCAGGCGGAGATCACGTGGCTGGGTCGCGTGGCCCCGGAGCCCGCGGTCCTCGCCTGCGAGGTCGGGGACTTCGTCGCCACCTTCCGCAAGCAGGCGGAGGGCGGAGGCGGCGCCCCGCTGGCACTCGACGAGCGGGAGGAGGCATGAGCGGGCACGGCACTCCCGAGCTCATCCTGGTCCCGAGGCCGCGAGTCCGCGAGGCGTTCGACTGGGACGACCCGACAATCTACCGGTGGGCAGTCCACTGGGAGCGTGACGCCTCCCGGAGTGCCGCGTGGCTGCAGATGGTCACCGAGACGCTGGCCCTGGCGATCGCCCCCGGGGCAGCGATGCTGCTCCTGCTCTGGCTCGTCAAGCTGGTGTGGACGGCCGGGTCGTTCTGGGTCGCGGTGGTCCTGGGGGTGCTGGCCCTGGGGGACTACCTCGGGTCGCTGGTCGTCCTGCTCCGCGGTCGCGCCAGCTCGACCTGGCGTGCCAGGGCGATCAACCGACCGGTGCTCGCCAGCATGGCCCTCGCCTGCCTCGCCTGGGCGATCGCCGTCCCCGGCTCGCCGATCGGCGCCGGCTTCGCGGGCGGGAAGCCCGACATCCCGGCCGGGCAGTGGGCGCTCTACTTCTGGGAGCACGCCCGGGCCACCCTCTTCCTCGACCTGCCGCGCCTGCTCGGCGGGCGGCTCACCTCCGTCAGCCCGGTCACGCCCGGAGCCGTGGCAGCCGCCCTGGGGTTCCGCATCCTGTTCGGGCTCGGGGTCGTCGAGATGGCCGCCGCGGGCTGGCGCCGGCTCGGCCCGCGGACCGCCTTCCACGCGACGGTGCGCGGCGCGTGGGTCTGGTGCGAGCCGATCTCGACGCTCGACGGCGAGCTGCGGCGCGAGGGCCGGCTGGTGGCGCCCCCGGACCGGCAGGAGCCCGTGCGGGCCATCGAGCTCGTCCGGAAGCTCCACCACCTCGCGCGCTAGGAGCCAGTCCGAGAAAGCGGAAGGCCCGCGTTACGGGCGCCGTGGGGCCAGATGCAAGGCGTCGCGCCGAAGGCGATGCGGGTTCATCCCGGAAGCCGGACAGATACGCGACCGCCGCAGCAAGAGCCCTCCCCGGGCACGGGGTATGATGCCCCGCCGGAAAGGGGGACCAGGGCCACGCGCTACCGATGCCTCATCCTCGACCACGACGACACCGCCGTGGACGGCACCCGCCGGGTGCACTACCCGGCCCACGTCAGGACCATGGAGGTGCTGCGCCCCGGGCAGACGCCGGTCGATCTCGACACCTGGTTCCGCCGCAACTTCGAGCCGGGCATCATGCACTTCCTGCTCGACGAGGTGGGGCTGACGCCCGAGGAGATGGCCGTCGAGCACCGGATCTGGCAGGAGTACACCTCGCGGGAGATCCCGCAGTTCTACCCCGGCTTTCTCGAAGCCCTCGCGGCCTACAAGGCGGCCGGCGGGCAGATCGCCGTGGTGTCCCACTCGGAGAAGGACGTCATCCTCGGACACTACCGCGGCGCCGGCAACGGCCACGGCGTGGTGCCCGACCTCGTCTTCGGGTGGGACTTCGAGGCCCACAAGCGCAAGCCCAGCCCCTATCCCGTCCTCCAGATCCTCACGCAGCTCCACCTGGACCCCAGGGACGTGCTGGTCGTCGACGACCTCAAGCCCGGCGTGCTGATGGCCCGGGCGGCGGGTGTAGACGCCGCGGCGGTGGGCTGGGGGCACGACATCCCGTCCATCCGCGAGTTCATGCAGCAGGCCTGCGTCGCCTACTTCGCCACGGTCCCCGAGTTCGCCGAGTTCATCCTGCGATAGCCCTGGAGGCGGCCCCGGTCGACAGGCCGTCACCTCGTGGAGATAATGCCACCCGAGGAGAGCCCCCATCTCGTGACCATGCCCGACGTCGAGGAGAGCCTGGCGAGCCTGGTCGAGGGTCTGCCCATCGGCGTCTACCGGACCACACCGGGTGGCGCCTTCCTCGCCGCCAACCCCGCCATGGCCTCGCTCGTCGGCTACCCGGACCCGGCCTCGCTGCTGGCAGTCAATGTCGCGGACCTGTACGCCGACCCGGAGCAGAGGCGGGAGTGGCTCGAGCGGATGGAGCAGACCGGCGTGGCGCGAGGCGTCGAGCTGCGCCTGCGGCGCCCGGACGGCCACGTGATCTGGGTCGAGGACAACGCGCGGGCGGTGCGTGACTCCAGCGGCTCGATCCGCCACTACGAGGGCAGCATCCAGGACATCTCCCAGCGCAAGCTCGCGGAGGAGGCCCGGCACCGCAGCGAGACGGAGCAGCGCGCCCTGCTCAATGCAATCCCCGACATGATGTTCCGCACCACGGCCGAGGGCGTGATCATCGATTACAAGGCGGCCCGGGACGACGACCTCTACGCTCCGCCCGAGGTCTTCCTCAACCGGCGGATCGACGAGGTCCTCCCCCCCCACGCTGCCGGCCCGATCCTCGAGAAGCTCGCGACCGCCCTGCGCAGCGGGGAAGCCCAGACCATCGAGTACACCCTGGAGATCGGCGGCGTCCCACTCAACTTCGAGGCCCGGATCGTGCCGGTCGGCGACAGCCAGCTCCTGGCGATCATCCGGGACATCACGCCGCAGATCCGCTCGCTCGAGATGCTGCGGGAGTCGGAGGAGCAGTACCGCACCACCCTCGAGTCGATGGCCGACCCGCTCCACGTGGTCGATCCCGACCTCCGGATCGTCCTCATGAATGCGGCCTTCCGTTCCTGGGGTCGGGAGCTTGGGATCACCGAGGACACGATCGGGAAGACCATCTTCGAGGTCTACCCGTTCCTTTCCCCGAAGGTTCGGGACGAGTACGCGGAGGTCTTCGCCACCGGCAGGACGCTCACGACCGACGACGTCGTCCACGTCGGGGAGCGCCGCCTCTACACCGACACCCGCAAGATCCCGGTGTTCGAGGGCAGGCAGGTGATCAGGGTCGTGACGACGGTACGGGACGTCACCGAGCGGAAGGTGGCCGAGGAGGCCCTGGCGCACTCCATGGCGAGGCTCGAGGCACTCCACGCCATGGACGTGGCGGTCCTGGCCGCCCGCTCCCCCCGTGAGATCGCTGCCGTCGCCTTGCCACCCGTGCGCAGGCTGGTCGGGTGTGAGCGGGCCAGTGTGGTGGTCTTCGACGAGGTGGCCGGGGAGGCCGAGCACCTGGCGGTGGATGCCGCCGAGGGCGTCGGTCTGCCAACGGGCACGCGGGCGCCCCTACGCCGACATGCCACAGAGGAGAGCTACCCTCCAGGCGGGGTGTACTACAACTCGGACCTTCCAGATCTGCATGAGGGCACTCCCCCTTCGGATGGGCAGCCCAGCCTCGTCCTGCGATCCGCGGTCACGGCACCGCTGTTCGCCGACGGTCGGCTGATCGGCGTCTTCAGCCTCGCGAGCACACATCCTGCGGCATTCACGTCCGAGCACCGGGAGATCGCCCGGGAGGTCGGCGACCAGTTGGCCGTGGCGCTCCATGACGGCCAGCTCCAGCTTCGTCTCGAGGCCGAGCAGCGGCGCCTGGCCGCCCTCGTCGAGCAGTTGCCGGACGGCGTCGTGCTCCTCGACGGCGAGAGCCGGGTCGTCCTCGCCAACTCGCTCGGACGGCAGTACCTCGCGCTGCTGGACCCCGGTCTGCTCGAGACCAGGGTGGAGATGACCCGCCCCGAGCTTCGTGGCCTCCTCGACGCCGAGACCGGCGGTGCACCGCGCGAGATCGTCCTGACGAACGGGGAGCTGCGGGTCTTCGAGGCGCGCGCCCGGTCGGTCGTGGGGGTCGGATCGTCGAGCGGCTGGGTCCTCATCATCCGCGACGTCACCGCGGAGAAGCGGGTCGCCAGCCGGCTCGAGCAGGAGAACCGCCTGGCGGTCTTCGGCCAGCTCGCCGGAGGGCTGGCCCACGACCTCAACAATATCCTCACCACCATCGTCACGTACCCCGAGATGCTGCTGCGACAGCCCCAGCTCGATGCACGGATCGCCAGGGCGCTCGGGGTCATCCTCGACCAGGGGCAGCGCGGCGCCAGCCTGGTTCGCCAGATGCTCGACTTCTGCCGCCAGTCCTCGGTCGAACGCCGCCCCGTCTCGCTCCTGCAGTTCGTCCACGACACCGCCAGAATCCTCGACCAGACCCTGCCCGAGAGCATCGCGGTGCGGACGCAGGTGAGCATCGCCGAGGATGCCGCCGTCAACGCCGATCCCATCCAGTTGCAGCAGATCCTCATGAACCTGGCGGTCAACGCCCGCGACGCCATGCCCGGGGGTGGCACCCTGACGCTCGCGATCGACCGCGTCGTCGTGCACCCCCAGGCAGCGCTGCCCCTGGCCGGCATGACCGAGGGTGAGTGGTTCCGCATCGCCGTCACCGACACGGGGTGTGGCATCGCCCCGGCCGACCTGCCACACGTGTTCGAGCCGTTCTTCACGACCAAGCCCCATGGCCAGGGGACCGGCCTCGGGCTCTCCCAGGTGTATGGCCTGATGCAGCAGCACGGCGGCTTCACGGCAATCGACAGCACGCCCGGCATCGGAACCTCGGTGCAGCTCTACCTGCCGGCGTTCACCGGGGTCCCCCAGACTCCGATCGAGATCGACCGGACCCTGCCACTCGGGTCCGGGGAGACCATCCTGCTCACCGAGGACGAGCCCCAGGTCCGGGAGACGTTGCGCGAGACCCTGGTGTTCCTCGGCTACCGGGTGCTCGATGCGGGGAACGGGCGCGAGGCGCTGGCCATCATCCGGTCAGGGAGGCTGTTCGACCTGCTGCTGACCGACGTCACGATGCCCGAGATGTCCGGTGTCGAGCTCGTGTGCGCGGCACGCCAGATCGTCCCCGGGCTGCGCGCCGTGGCGCTGACGGGACACCTGGCCGAGAGCCTGCGCGGGCAGCTCGAAACGGCAGGCGTCGTCGAGATCATGCAGAAACCGACCGACATCGAGCACCTTGCCTTGATGCTGCAACGCGTTCTGCATCCGCCTGGTCGCTGACGGGCACCCACGGGAATAGTGGGCAGGGGTTTCGCCATTCGTTTGAAATGGAACGGATGGGGTCGTCACCGCGCCACCGAATGCAATTCGGCCGGTGTGCCGGCGGCGACAGACCAACGCCAGCATAGGGAGTCGAGCATGTCAGACACACAGCTATTCGCCCCAACCACCCTGGGACCCCTGTCCCTCCGCAACCACCTGGTCATGGCACCCATGACGCGCAGCCGCGCGGTCGACGCGAACACTCCCAACGACATCATGGCCGAGTACTACGCCCAGCGAGCTGGTGCCGGGCTCATCGTCACCGAGGGCACCTCGCCCTCGCCCAACGGCACAGGCTACCCTCGCATCCCGGGGATCTGGTCACCAGAGCAGGTCGAGGCCTGGCGGAAGGTCACCGGCGCCGTCCACGCCGCGGGAGGCCGCATCTTCGTCCAGCTCATGCACACCGGACGGGTCGGCCATCCCCTCAACCTGCCGGCGGGAGGCGAGGTCCTGGCGCCCAGCGCCGTGGCCGCCGACGGCGAGATGTACACCGATGCGAAGGGCATGCAGCCTCATCCCGTGCCGAGGCCGATGACCGCCGACGAGGTGCGCACGGCGATCGAGGAGCACGTCCAGGCTGCTTGCAAGGCAGTGGCTGCCGGGTTCGACGGCGTCGAGCTGCACGGTGCCAACGGCTACCTGCTGGAGCAGTTCCTCAGCCCCCAGACCAACCAGCGCACCGACGCGTGGGGCGGTTCGATCGAGAAGCGCCTCACCTTTGTCCTCGAGGTGACGCACGCCGTGGCTGCGGCCATCGGCGGCGAGCATGTCGGCATCCGTCTCTCGCCCTACGGGGTCAACGCCGGCATGAAGCCCTATCCCGAGATCGAGGAGACCTACACCACCCTCGTGCCGCGGCTGGTCGCCACCGGCATCCAGTACGTCCACCTCGTCGACCACTCGGCGATGGGGGCTCCCGAGGTCCCCGAGACGCTCAAGCGCGCCCTGCGCCGGGCATGGCCGCGCACCTTCATTCTGGCCGGCGGCTTCGACCGGGCGACGGCCGAGGCGGCGCTGGACGAGGGTCGCGCGAACCTCATCGCGTTCGGGCGGCCGTTCCTCGCCAACCCCGACCTCGTGGCGCGGCTCCAGCGGGATCTCCCCCTCAACGCGCCCGACTTCGGGACCTTCTACACGCCAGGCCCGAAGGGTTACACGGACTACCCCTCGGCCACCTGAGCCGCCCCGCAACCCTCTCCCGCTCGTGGCGGGCGAGTCGAGAGACGCGGGAAAGGTGCTGGGCGCCCTGGTTCCAGGCCGGTTCGCGGTCAGTGCGGATGCAGGTGCCGGAGGGCGTGGGGCCGCTCGAGGCTGTGGCGGAGCATGAGCGCCTCGTCCGAGAGCACCTCGACGGTGGGGCCTTCCGCCACCACGACGCCACCGTCCAGGACGACGACGCGGGAGCACAGCTCCACCACGAGGTCGAGGTCGTGCGTGGCGATCAGCTTGGTGATCGGGATCCGCCGCAGCAGCTCCTTGAGCTCCCGGCGGCCCCTGGGGTCGAGGCTGCTGGTCGGCTCGTCCAGCACCAGGATCGAGGGGCCGCAGGCCAGCACGCCGGCCAGGCACACCCGGCGCTTCTCTCCCGCACTGAGGTGATGCGGGGCACGGCCCTCGAAGCCGCTGATCCCGGCCTGCGCCAGCGCCGCGGTGACCCGTTCCCGGACCTCCGGCTCGCTCAGGCCGAGCTGACGGGGACCGAACGCCACGTCCTCCAGCACGGTCGGGCAGAAGAGCTGGTCGTTCGCGTCCTGGAAGAGCAGCCCCACCCTGCGACGCACCTCGAAGAGGCTTCTGGCATCGACCGGCTCACCGCCGACGAGGACGGCGCCGGGACCGTCCCACGACTCCGGCAGCAGGCCGTTGAGATGGAGCAGCAGGGTGCTCTTGCCCGCCCCGTTGGGACCGATGAGGCCGACGCACTCGCCCTCTGCGATCGCAAAGCTGACCCCGCCCAGTGCCCGGGTGCCCTCGGCGTAGCGGAAGTGCAGGTCGCGGACCTCGATGGCGGCCGTCATCGCCACCCCCTGGCGCACATCGCCGCGTGGATCCGCTCGGCCCGCTCGCTCGAGCGGATGAAGAGCTGGCTCACCACCGAGGCCCCGGTGTGCCACGCCCACGCCCGTCGCCGGGTGAACGTCCGGCTCGCCCTCGCCCGCTTCATGCGCCCCGCCTCGTCCACCAGCACGAACAGGTACCGGTACAGGAGTGACAGGGTTGTCACCAGCAGTGCCGGCATGTGCGCGGCCTTCATGACCCGGAGGAGATCCTCGAACGGCGTGGTGTTGGACAGCAACACCATGGTCCCCAGGCAGAGGGTGCTCCTGGCAAGGAGGAACAGAAAGAGCCGCCAACCCCCCGGCTGGAGCAGCGCCAGACCGGCCACGCCCAGCACGAGCGGCTCCAGCATGAGCACCCGGCCCGCGAGGAACCGCCACGGGACCCGGCTGCACACCGCGATGGCGACCAGGGCAGCCGCGACGGCGGCCAGGGCGACCGGGCGGGACGTCGGCACGACCAGCACCAGCACCACGAGGCCGAGCGCCGTCCCGAGCTTGGTGCCGGCCCCCAGGCGGTGGATCGGCGAGTCGAGTCGGCTGTACGGGTCGAGGAAGTCGCGCCGCATGGTGACTACGGCTCCCCGACCGCGCCCGGTGGGTCGTCGACGCGCGCCCGGGGCACCAGGACCCGCGCGACCAGCCAGGACAGTGCGAGCACGACGAGGGTGCCCGTCCCGCCAGCGAGGGCGGTGGCGAGGGCATCCCCGCCGATCCCGGGCATCTCGTACCCGGGGATGGGCGCGTTCAGGACAGGGGGCGCCGCCTTCTCCCCGAAGCCCAGCGCCTCGGCGGTCCGGTCGAGCCCGTCCGGCCAGCGCGAGGCCAGCGGCGAGGCGAAGAGCGCCAGCGTCATGGCGATCACCGCCCCGTACGCCGCCACCGCAGCCACCGAGGTGCGAGGCTCGATCGCGGCATCCGGCTCGAGCAGCTCGGGCCGGGTGCGGGCGATCCCTGCCAGGACGAGGGCCGTGATCACCCCTTCGCCGAGGCCGATGAGCGCGTGCACGCCCGCCATGGCGGGGAGGACCAGCCGCCAGGCCACGGTCCCGGACACCGCCAGCTCCCCGGCGCAGGCAATCGAGGCGAGCACCGTGCTGCACCAGGCCGCGAAGGTGGCCGCCAGCACGCGGCCGAACAGGCCCCTCACGACGCGGCTGACCCCGTGGTAGATCGCCCAGCCGCCGACCGTGCCCAGCACCCCCATGTTGAGGATGTTCGCCCCCAGCGCCGAGAGGCCGCCATCCGCGAACATCAGGCACTGCACGATCAGCACGGAGGAGACCACGACCACCGCGGCGCTCGGGCCCAGCAGCGCCGCCGCGAGGACGGCGCCGATCAGGTGGCCGGAGGTGCCGCCCGCCACCGGGAAGTTGACCATCTGGGCCGCGAACACGAACGCCGCCGTGACACCCAGCAGCGGCACGCGGCGCGGCGGCAGGTGCACCCGCGCCTGCCGCAGGGCGATGCCGAGCCCCGCCGCCGCCAGCGCTCCCGTGGCCACCGCCGTCCTCGCGTCCAGGAACCCGTCAGGGATGTGCATGCGCCGTCACGTCTTCCGAGCGCCGAGGTCGAGCTGTCGTGGCCACCGACCCCCGACCATCAGGCTTGCCGCCGCACGCGACGGGGGACCTGCCATCAGGCCAGCTCCTGCCCCGTGGAGCTCATCGACAGGCCGGCGTGCAGCACGCCCTTCTGCTTGCCCAGCGCGTCGGCGATGGCGCGGATCCGTCCAGCGCGGCCCCGCACCAGGATGACCTCGACGCAGTGGTGGTGGTCCAGGTGCACGTGGGTGGTGGCGAGGATCACCTCGTGGTGGTCGTGCTGCAGCTCGGTGAGCCGCTCGTTGAGGCGCCGCGCGTGGTGGTCGTAGACGAGGGTGATGGTCCCCACCGCCTCCCCGTCCAGCTCCCACGCCCGGTCCACCAGCCGCCCGCGGATCATGTCCCGCAGCAGCTCGGAGCGGTTGCCGTAGCCGGCCTCCTCCCGGAGCCTCTCCAGCCGCTCCAGCAGCGGCCGCTCGAGCGAGAAGCTGAGGCGTTCGAGATCCGGCACGGCGCACCTCCGTATTACGACCGGTCCGATCGTAATACTCGGGCTGTCCCATGTCCATCCCTGCGGAGGGCACCGGCAGCCGTGCGCCACGGCGTGGAGCGTGACGGACTACCTGGCGCCGGCGGCCGGCAGCCCGGCCGCCCAGCTCGGCGGTGTGAGCCCGCCGGCGAGGATCGCCGTTGGCTTCCAGATGGGCGGCGTGACGCCTGCCGAGCTGAAGGGGACGCGCGAGCACCTGGGCGCCGAGGGCGGACACCAGCAGGGCGGTCCGGGAGGAGGGTTCGGCGGGGGTCCCGGGGGAGCGCCCGGCGGAGGCTCGTCCGGAGGGTTCGGCGGCGGACCAGAGGGCGGTGGTCCCCCAGGGGGCGACTGGCCCCCATGCCGGGCAGGCGGAACGGCCGACACCGAGATCACCTGGGTCAACGTCGAGCTGCTCGACCTGCAGGCGCCTGGCTCCCCGACCCACTGACGCGCCGGGGGCTACTCGCTGCGGAGCGAGGCGATCGGGTCGGTGCGCAGGGCGCGGAGGGTGGGAAGGAGCGAGGCCACGGCTGCCGCTGCGGTCAGGACGACGGCGCCGGCAACGAGCGAGAGCGGGTCCGCAGCCCCCACGCCAAAGAGGAAGCTCCGCATCAGGCGCCCGACCAGGAAGGCCCCGCAGGTGCCCAGCAGGAGCCCGGCGAGGAGCGGGCCGGCGGCCTGCAGCGCGACGAGACGGATCACGTCCCGAGACCCGGCACCCAGCGCGACCCGGAGGCCGATCTCGGGGGTCCGCTGCGCGACGGCGAAGCTCATGACCCCGAACTGGCCGACCGCGGCGAGCCCGAGTGTCATGAGCGCGAACAGGCCGAGCAGCCAGAGGTGCAGCCTGCGGCGGGCCAGGGAGTCGTGGAGGATCTCCGCGACCGTCTGGATGCGCGCCACCGGCTGATGCGGGTCCATCTCCATGACGGCCTGGCGGAGGGGCTCGGCGAGCGAGCCCGCGGGGACCGATGCGCGGAGCACCAGGGAGATCCACGGGGTCGGTGCCTGCGCGAGGGGCGTGTAGGCCTCCGCCTTGGGCCCCGAGTCCAGCCCACCGTGGCGCGTGCTGCCCACCACGCCGACGATGGTGGCCCACCGGAATCCCGGGTCCTCGGGATGCCCGGCGCCCATGCGCCTGCCGACCGGGTCCTCGCCCGGGAAGAAGCGGTCGGCGAACGCCTGGCTCACGATCATCACCGGCGGAGCCTGGGGACCGTCCGCGTCGGTGAAGGGCCGGCCCCGCAGCACGGGGATGCCGAGGCTCTCGAAGTAGCCCGGGCTGGCGATCTGCAGGCCCGCGACCGGCTCGCTGCCGCGCTCGCCGACCCGCCCCTCGATCGAGTAGCCCTCCCTGGCGCTGATGGCGTCGTCGACCGGGAGGCTGAGCACGGCCCCGGCCGAGGTCACGCCCGGCAGCGTGCGGATCTTCTCCAGCAGCGAGGTGTGAAAGACGCGCAGCTCGTCGTCCCCGATGGCGCGCGTCCCCGGAAGCCAGACCTGGGCGGTGAGGGCGTTGCGCTCCGAGAAGCCGGGATCCACCGAACCGAGCTCGCCGAGCGTGCGGACGAGCAGGCCGGCACCCACCAGGAGCGCCAGCGAGATCGCCATCTCGGCCGCGACCAGGGCGGCGCGGGCACGCCCGTGCGCCCGCCCGAGGATCGTCCGCCCGCCCGCCTCCCGCAGCGCCCCGGCCGGGTCGCCCCTGGTGAGCCACAGCACCGGTACCACACCGAACGCGATCCCCGAGAGCAGGGATGCGGCGAGCGCGAAGCCGAGCACCGGAAGGCTCAGCGAGACCTCTGCGGCGCGGGGGAGGTCGCTGGCGATCGACGCCAGCAGACCCCTGGTGCCGGCGGCCGCGAGGCCGATCCCGAGCGTGCCGCCCACGAGCCCGAGCACCACGCTCTCGCACAGGAGCTGGCGGGCGATGCGGAGCCTGCCGGCGCCCAGGGCGGTGCGCACGGCGACCTCGCGGGTGCGCCCCGCTGCGCTGGCCAGCAGCACGTTGGCGACGTTGGCGCAGGCGACGAGCAGGACGAGCCCGGCGGCGGCGAGGAGGGCGGCGAGCATCGGCCGCACCGACGAGACCACGTCCTCGTGCAGGGGGTGAAGGCCAAACCCCTGACCCCGGTTGGTCTCCGGGAAGGCGCCGGCGAGGCGCGCGTTGATGGCCTTGCCCTCCTCCCGCGCCTGATCCAGGGTGACGCCCGCCCTGAGCCGGCCGACGACATTGAAGTACCTGTCGCCGCGATCCTCGCCCGGGTCGAGCCCGGCGTCCGCACGCTCCGGCGCGCGGAAGCGGGAGGCGGTCCACAGCCGGGCGCCGGAGGGGCAGGAGAACCCGGGGGGCATCACGCCCACGACCGTGAACCCCTCGCCGGCAAGCTCGATCGTGCGGCCGACGACGGACGGATCGGCGCCGAGCTGCGACTGCCACTCGTCATACCCCAGGACCACCACCCGGGCACCGCCCGGCGGATCGCTCGCGGGGCCGAGGACCCGGCCGTGCAGCGGCGCCACCGCGAGAACCTGGAAGAACGCAGACGTCACCGAGGCGCCCACGACCAGTCGGGGCGCCCCCCCGGCCGCCACCGAGTAGTCGACGTACTGGAAGCCCGCGACGGCCTCGTAGGACGACGCCTGCCGGGCGAAGTCGACGAAGTCGGCGCCGGTCCAGGGTGCCGGGATCCCCTCGCGCACGGTCGGGAACAGGCGCACCACCCGTTCCGGTGCCGGGTAGCGCAGCGGCTGCAGGACGATGCCGTGAAACACGCTGAACATCGCCGTGCTGGCGCCGACGCCGAGGGCGAGGGTCATGGCGGCGACCACCGTGAAGACGGGGCGCCGCAGCAGGGAGCGAACCGCCAGTCTGAGGTCGTTGTGCGTCGTGCCCATGTGCATCCTCTCCGCTCCTGGTCGGGGTGGCAGCGAGCCCCTGGCGAACGCCAAAGCAACTCGTGTGCCACGGGCCGCTCGTCCCTCCGGATGCCACCCGGGCAGCACCCAGCGCACGACGCGCTCTCGGTGGCATGGTCCGGGTGTCCGGGAGCGAGACGCGATCGTCCGGATCCGGACGCCCGCCCGGGCGCGAGTCGCCCGGGGTCGCTGGCGCCGGGGGGCCTCCCATCGCAGCGGACAGGCCGAGTCTCACCCCTGTACAATGCCCGCAATGTCCGGGCGGCGACGAACGACTCGGCCTCGCAGTGCGGCCTTCCTGTCCCTTGCTCTGCTGGTTGCGGCAGCGGCCATGGTCTGGCACGGCAACTCGAGCCTGGACCGGTGCGCGCGCTTCAGCTTCTGGCCCTGCCTCGACTGTCAGACGCTGACCGTCCAGCACGCCGGACGCCAGTCGCCCCTGCAGGTGGGGGACCGCATCCTCTCCGTGAACGGCCAGCCGGTGGTGGGCCCGCTCACCTTCTACCAGCTCAACGCCCTGTTCCCGCCGGGCGACCCTCGCGACGTCGCCGTCGACCGAGCCGGCCAGACCGTGCACCTCCAGGTCACGCTTCCCCACACCCACACCCCGGTTCTCGCCCGCATCTACCTGGGCATTGCCCTGTTCATCCTGGCGGTGCTGGCGCTCACCCTCGTGCACCGACCGTTCGAGCCCGCGGTCCTTCCATTCGTCGCGTCCCAGGGGGCGATCGCGGTCCTCGTCGCCACCCCGCTGACGTGCACCGTGAGCACGAACCTCTTCTTCGCGCCGATCTTCTGCCTGGTGGCACCGCTCTGCTTCAACCTCATGGTGGTGGTCGCCGACGACGAGACCCTCAGGCACAGGCTGCGCCTCCCCCGCTGGGCGCTCCTGGGATGGGGTGTGGTCGTCAGCCTGTACCTGATCGTCGAACGGCTCGCCATCGAGGTGCAGCTCCCGGCCTATGCGAGGATTGCCCACGTTTTCGACGCGGTCGACATGGCGATCAGGTCCCTCAACGGGTGGATCGTCATCGGCACCCTCGTCGCCTTCTTCGTGCTCCCCCTGCGCTGGGTGCGGACCCTGCGGGCACGGCGCAAGCTCCAGTGGCTGCTCTGGGGGATGGCCGCCGGCGCCTGCCCGTACGCGTTGGGGTACTACCTCCCCTATCTGCTCGGCCTCATCAAGGGGGACAGCGCCCACGCCCTGATGGTCTCCGTTACGGTGCCGTTCCTCGTGCTGATGCCGCTGGCCACGGCGGTGGCCATCGTCCGGTACCGGCTGCTCGACGTCGAGGTGGTGATCGACCGCAGCATCACCGGCGTGGTGACGCTCCTCCTGCTCGTGCCCGGGCTCACGCTGCTGGTGGTCCGCCTGGGGCGCTGGCTGTTTGCCGGGGGACGGATCCCGGGCCTGTTCTACCTCACGATCCCGGTTGCCGCCGCGTTCGCGTACCTCCCCGTGGAAGGGTGGGTGAAGCGGACCATCGCCTCGTGGCGCCGGCGATTCGAGCTCGACTTCGGCGGGGCCGTCGAGGAGCTCCTCGCCGCGCTGCGGGATGCGGCGACGCGGGACGAGGCGATCGAGAAGGCGAGCCTCCTGCTCCGCCGGCTCGCGACCCCCGAATCCCTCCTGCTCGTCACCGCGGACACCGGCGGCAACGCGCGACACGAGCACTCGACCAACGTTTCGGCCGACCTCGTCCGCCGGATCGAAGGGTCTCCCCTCGCGGAGGTCGCGGCCACGCTGTCCTCCGGGCAGGCGACACCGGCCACCGAACCGGGTGGGGCCGCCCGCTTCCTCCACGTGCTGCCACTGCGAGGGCCGACCGAGGCCATCGGCGTGCTGGCGCTCGGCGACAAGGTGGGCGAGGAGGACTACTCGCCGCGGGAGCTCCAGCTCGCGGGCATCGTTGCGGACCAGTTGAGCCTGGCGCTGCGCGCCTTCCCTGCGGTCGAGGCGCCCGGGCTGACGGCGACCCGCGGGGGAGATGAGGCGTCCGCGCACCACGCCAGCCGCCTGCTCGACCTCGAGCGCGAGAAGGAGGCCCTGCAGACGCTGGCCTTCACCGATCCCCTCACCGGGCTGTGCAACCGCCGGCAGCTCGGATCGGCGTTCGAGTCGGAAGCAGCTCGCGCGTCGCGGACCGGCGAGCCGCTGACCGTGCTCATGCTCGACCTCGACCACTTCAAGCGCGTCAACGACACCTTCGGCCACGCCTTCGGCGACCGCGCGCTGCGCCTCCTCGCCGACACGATCCGCCGGCACACGCGCGCAGGTGACACGGCGGCACGATTCGGCGGCGAGGAGTTCGCGATTCTCCTGCCCCGGGCCGACTGGGACGGCGCCCATCAGGTGGCCGAGAAGATCCGGCGTGCCGTGCAGCAGGACGGCGCCGTCCTCGACGACAACCGGGTCGGCCTCACGGTGAGCATCGGCGTGGCCTCGTTCGCGGGCCGGAGCGGCGACGCCGCCGACGAGGTGCTCGAGGAGGCCGACCGGGCGCTCTACTACGCCAAGGGTCACGGGCGGAACCAGTCGGTGCTGTATGCCGACCTCCCATCCCGCTACCGCCGCCCGACCGCCGCCGGCAGCACGTAGCAACCGGGCGACAGAAGGCGCACGCAGCAGTACGCCACGGCGGCTCTCAGGGATCTGCCGGTACTCCTGCGGTCCCACGCTGGGCCAGATGCGACAGGTGGGACGGCGGCGACGTTCCGAGGGAGTCGCTCCGAGGGAGTTGACGCACCCGCGGCTGCTGCTACCCTCCGTGGCGTGGAATGGACGTTCTCATCCTGTGCGCGCGGTCTGAGCTCGAGGCCCTGCTTCGGCCGGGCCGGGAGGCGGTGCCACCCCAGCATCGTGGGCGGCACGGCCTTCGACCTCGCGGCACAGCGCCTTGCACCCATCCGCCAGATGAGGTACGCATGACCCAGCTTGCCCGACGCGCAGCATGGACGGGAGGTTTCCTCCTCGCCCTCCTCACCTCGACGACGGCGGCCGCCCAGCCGGCCACGGTCAGCTTCGACCGCTACCACGCACCCCGGGAGGTGGTCGCCGCGCTCGACGCCCTCGTCAAGGCGAGCCCGGCGACCACGGCGCGCCACACGATCGCGACCAGTCCCGGCGGCCACGAGGTCCTCGTGCTCGAGATCGGGCCCGAGGTCGGCCGCCCGGCGCGGCGGCTCCCGGCCGTGCTGGTGCTGGCGAACATGGAGGGCACGCTCCCCGTCGCGACCGAGGCGGCGCTCCGCCTCGCCACGCTGCTCGCTTCCAAGCCGGAAGCCACCAGGGAGATGACGTACTTCATCGTGCCGAACGGCAACCCGGACGCCGCGGCGCGCTACTTCGCCCGGCCGCTGGTGGCCGACCCGCGCAACGGCACCAGGGTCAACGACGACCTCGACGACCAGACCGACGAGGACGGCCCCGAGGACCTCAACGGCGACGGCGTGATCACCGCGATGCGGGTCAAGGACCCCTCCGGCGAGTGGCTCCCGGTCGAGGCCGACCCCCGGCTCATGCGGAAGGCGGACCCGGCCAAGGGGGAGAAGGGGCTCTTCTTCCTCCACACCGAGGGTGTCGACAACGACGGCGACGGTGCGACCAACGAGGACGGCCCCGGTGGCGTCGACATCGGCGTGACCTTCCCCCACCTGTTCAGGCCCTTCACCGCGACCGGCGGCCGGTGGCCGGGCAGCGAGGCCGAGACCTACGGCCTGCTGCGGTTCGCCTTCGCCCACCCTGAGATCGCGATGACGTTCCTCTTCGGTGCGACCAACACCTGCATCGCCCCGCCCGAGGGGGGCCGCAAGGGGTCCGTGGACTTCACCGAGATCAAGGTCCCCGAGGACATGGCCAAGCGCGTCGGGCTCGACCCGGCGAGGACGTACACCATGCAGGAGATCCTCGACTTCGTGCGGCCGATCGCGCCGCCGGGGTTCGAGATCACCGAGTCGGTGGTGGCCTCCTTCCTCGGCCTGGGCGCCGTCGTCAACCCTCTCGAGGACGACGTCAAGCTCTACAAGGAGCTCTCCGAGCGTTACAAGGAGCTCCTCAAGGCCGTCAAGCTCGACGGCAAGCGGCTCGACCCGGCTCAGGCCCGGGACGGCTCACCCGAGCTGTGGTCCTACTACCACATGGGCGTCCCGACGTTCAGCATGGACCTGTGGACGCCGCCCGAGAGCGCGGACGAGTCGAAGGAGAAGACCGGGATCACGGCCGACACCCTGGAGGCCATGAGCAGCGAAACGTTCGTGGCGCTCGGGGAGGCCAAGGTCGCGGCGTTCCTGAAGGAGGTCGGCGCGCCGCCCGAGATCAAGGCGGCGGACCTCATCGCGGGCGTCAAGGGCGGCCAGATGACACCGAAGCAGATGGCGGGCATGCTCCGGGCGATGCCCAAACCCAAGGGCGGCGAGGGCGGCGATCCCAGGCAGAAGGCGCTGCTAGCCTGGAGCGACAAGGAGCTGGGGGGCAAGGGCTTCGTCCCGTGGACCCCCTTCAAGCACCCGACCCTCGGCGAGGTGGAGATCGGCGGCGCAGTGCCGTACGCTGACACCACACCCCCTGCCGCCATGCTCGCAACCCTGCTCGACGGCCAGGTGCCGTGGGTCCTGACGCTGGCCGAGAAGCTGGCCCGCCTGAAGATCGCCAGGACCGAGGTGGCGGCAAAGGGCGGCGGCGTGCACGAGCTGGCGGTGTGGGTCGAGAACACGGGCTCGCTCCCGTTCCCGACTGCCATGGGGAAGCGGAACCAGCAGCCTGCACCCGCCGTCGTCATCCTCGAGACCGCGGGCGCCGCGCTGCTCTCGGGCAAGGCCCGGACCCCGATCAAGGAGCTGGAAGGCCGCAAGGCGACCAAGCTGACCTGGCTCGTACGGGCCGACCGGCCCGGGACCGTCACGGTGCGCCTGGAGTCGGCCAACGCCTGGGGCGATGCGGCCGAGGTCAAGGTGGGAGGTGCGCGATGAGAACGCCGATCACGCTGCTCGCGCTGCTCGGCCTCGCCCTGGCCCAACCCGGGCAAGCTCAGGCCCCCGAGCCGGTGGGGAGCCGGCCGCAGCAGTTCACGCAGACGTCCAGGATCGTCGTGCCGCTGCGCTTCGACGCCTACTACACCTACGAGCAGGTCGGCGAGGCGTTGCGGGCCCTGGCGGCCGCGTTCCCGGAGCTCGCGCAGCTCGAGGTGGTCGGCACGACCGAGGAGGGTCGCGAGATCTGGGCCATGACCGTCAACAACCCGAAGACGGGGGCGCCGCTCACGAAGCCCGGCGTCTACGTGGACGCCAACATCCACGGCAACGAGGTCCAGGGCGGCGAGGTCTGCCTGTACCTCCTCAACTGGCTGCTCACCGGGTACGGCACGAACGAGCAGATCAGCAAGGTCGTCGACCGCAATGCCTTCTACGTGATCCCGGTGGTCAACGCGGACGGCCGCTGGCACTTCTTCCACGACCCCAACACCCCGAGCTCGGGCCGGAGCATGCGCGTGCCGCGCGACGACGACCGCGACGGCCTGGTCGACGAGGACTTCCCCGACGACCTCGACGGCGACGGCAGCATCTGCCGGATGCGGAAGAAGGACCCCTTCGGCCAGTGGAAGGCCGATCCCGAGGACCCGCGCCTGCTCCTGCGCATCAAGCCCGGCGAGAAGGGCGAGTGGACGATCCTGGGCGAGGAAGGGCTCGATAACGACGGCGACGGCAAGGTCAACGAGGATGCCGAGGGCTACCTCGACGGGAACCGCAACTGGGGCTGGGCCTGGGCGCCGCCCTACGTCCAGGAGGGCTCCGGCGACTTCCCGTTCTCGGCGGCGGGACCGCGCGCGGTCGCCGCCTACATCATGGCCCGCCCCAACATCATCGCGACCTACGCGCTGCACAACAACGGCGGCATGTTCCTGCGCGGCCCCGGCACCAAGGCCGACGAGCCGATGGACCCGCAGGACGTCGCGGCCTACGACCTCCTCGGCAAGAACGCCGAGAAGATCGTCCCCGGATACCGCTACATGGTCTCCTGGAAGGACCTCTACCCCACCTACGGCGACTTCGACAGCTTCACCTACGCCCACGCCGGCGCCTTCAGCTTCGTGACGGAGCTGTTCCAGACCACCGCCGAGACCTATCGCCCGCCCGATCCCGCCACGCCCGCGCCCGCCGAGGACGATGACTCGGACTTCCGCCCCAACCCCGAGCGGGAGCGCGAGCGCCTGAAGTTCAGCGACCACGTCGCGCAGGGGGATCTCTTCAAGCCCTGGGCCCCCTTCAAGCACCCGCAGTACGGCGACATCGAGATCGGCGGGTGGGTCAAGATGAGCTCGCGGCTCCCCCACCCCTTCATGCTCGCCGACCTCGTGCACCGCAACGCCGCCGCGGTGCTCTTCGCGGCCGCCGAGACGCCCCGGATCGCCATGGAGGTCCTGAGCACCGAGAAGCTGGGCGCCGGCCTCCACAAGGTCCGCGTCCGGCTCGGCAACAGCGGTGGCCTGCCGACGCGCACCTTCCAGACCGTCGGGAAGCGCACCGCGGCCCTCGACACGCTCACGGTGCGGGGCGCCTCGGTGAAGGTCGTGGCCGGCGGCAAGCTGACCGACCCCTACCTCGAGCAGGTCGAGTACAAGGACCACAAGCCCGAGGTCCAGATGGTGCACGTGCCCGGCTACGGCAAGGTCGAGTACCAGTTCCTGCTCTCGGGCACGGGCGACGTCACCTTTGCGTTCACCTCGCTCAAGGCGGGCGCCGTCTCGAAGACGATCACGCTCCCGTAGGTCCCACCGCGCGGCGCCCGGGGCGGCTTCAGAACGCGAACGTCATGTACGCGGTCGCACAGGTGAAGTTGAACCTGGCATCGAGCTCCCCACCACCCGACCCGCCCGTGTTGGCACGGTAGGTCATGGTGGAGAAGCCGACGCCGGTGCCGCGATCGCCGCGACCAGGAAGATGAGCAGCACCAGAAGAGATCTCCGCATCTCGCACCCCTCTCCTTCGATTGACGGCAGTGCTGCGCCCACAGGGGAGAGACCAGCACTGCCCAGGACGGCTTCGCGACACGACCTGGCGACCCCCGCTCAAGCAGGTTCCTGCTATCATTCCCGGGTCAGGTGGTGTCGGAATCGCGGGGGCTGTCGAGCTGGTCGTGCTCGATGTGGCGCGGCCGGCATGGATCTGGGATCGTGAAGACCGTGAAACCACAGAACCATCCCGCCGCGCCCGGTCGCAAGCGTGCCACATCGAAGACCGAGAAGGTGATGCGACCTGCGGAAGGACCCTCGCCTTCCGACGCCGGCGTGGTGGTCGAGGCCGCGGATCGTGCCTTCTCCGAACGCCTCCTCGTCGAGCTGCTCGACGCCTCCCTCAGCCTCCCCTCCGACCAGCTTGACCGCGAGATCGAGCGGTGCCTCCGACGCATCTGCGAGTTCTTCGACCTCGACCGCTGCCTGGTGTGGCAGTTTCTGGAGTGGGAGCCAGGCGCGCTGCGGCTGACGCATGTCCCTCAGGGCCCGGGCGACCCCCCGGCTCAGCGCGACGCGGATCCGGGCCGCCCCTCCGACACCAGTCGGCTCTCCGAGTCCACCGAAACACCGCCGATGCTCCTGCGTACCGACGCCAAGGTCTTCTTCCCCTGGCTGACCCAGCAACTGAAGGACGGCACGTCGGTTGTCCTGCCACGGGTCGAGGACGTCCCGGCCGATGCAGCCCACGACAGAGAGACCTTTGCCGCCTACCACACCAGGTCGCTCGTCGCTGTCCCCCTGATGTCGGGAAGGACCGCGCTCGGGGCCTTGTCGTTCGCAACCGTCCGGGCACACCGGGACTGGTCCGAGCTGGAGGTGAGGCGGTTCCGGCTGATTGCCCATGTCCTTGGCCTGACGCTCGCCAACCGGCGCCCCGCCATGGCGCTGGACCGGACCGAGGCGCGCCTGGCGTTGGCCGCGGACTCCGCCGAGATCGGCTTGTGGATGCTGGAGCCCACGAGCGGCCAGTTCTGGGCCAGTGACAGAGCACGACACCTGTTCGGCTACGGAGCGGACACCCAGATCACCATGGCGAGCTTCCTCGAGACGGTCCAACCCGAGGACCGCGAGCGGACCCACGAGGCGGTGCGCCGTGCCCTCGATGCGGGCCAGGAGGTCGATGTCGAGTACCGGATCGTCCGCCCCGACCGAAGCGTGCGCTGGATCCGCTCCCGCGGCCGGGCGTGGGCCTCCTCGTCCGGGGAGTCGCCTCACCTTCTGGGCGTTTCCACGGACGTCACCGAGCGCAAGGAGAGCGAAGAGGCCCAGGCCGAGCAACTGCGGTTCGAGACGCTCCTCAGCGACCTCTCCTCCCAGCTCGTCAACCTCCCCGCCGACCGGCTCGACGGCGCGATCGTCGACGCCCAGCGACAGGTGTGCGAGTGCCTCGGCTTCGACATGTCCGGGCTGTGGCAGGGGCAGCCGGACAGCTCCGGCTCGTACACCCTCACCCACCTGTACCGACGGCATGAGGGGCCGCCGGCCCCAGACAGGGTGAAGGCTCGCGAGTACTTCCCCTGGTGCCTCGCACAGCTCACAGCCGGAAAGGTCGTCGCGCTCCCGTCCATCGACGAGGCGCCTCCGGAGGCGGCTCGCGACCAGGAGGTCTGGCGGCACTATGGCGTCAAGACAAGCCTGTCGTTCCCGCTTGCGGCCGGGGATGGACCGGCCATCGGGTTCCTGGCCTTCGACACCACGGTGGCGGAGCGCTCCTTGCCGGAACCCATGGTGCAGCGGCTTCGTCTCGTCGCGGAGGTCCTTGCCAATGCCCTGGCACGGGCGCGAGCCGAGCGGGACCTGAGGGAGCGAGAGGCGCGTCTGGCGGCCGCGGCCGACGTGGCCGGTCTGGGATTCTCCGAGCTGCGAAGCGGTACGCACCTCACGTACTGCGACGATCGGCTGGCCGAGCTCCTGGGCGTTCCCTCGGACGAGAGGGAGGGCGGACGCGAGTTCTGGCTCGCGCACCTGCACCCCGACGACCACGAGCGCATCCTCGCCCTGAGCCGCCAGGTACATGACGGCACGCTGGACAGAGCCTCGGCGACCTACCGCTACCTGCACCCGAGCAAGGGCACCGTGTGGATCAGCCAGGTTTCCCGGGTCCTCGATCGCGACGCCCAGGGGAGGGTGTCGCACCTGGTCTCCGTCATGCAGGACATCACCGAGCGCCTCCAGGCGCGGGAAGCTCTGGAGAGGGCGCAGGCGCACACGCTGGCGGTCATCAACAGCACGAGCGACATGGTCTGGTCCGTGGACCCCGAGCGACACGGGCTGCTCACATGGAACCGGGCGCTCAAGGACTACTTCTTCACGCAACTGCACATCGAGCTCGCCGTGGGCAAGACACCGGAGGAGCTGCTGCCGCCGGACTACGCTGCCCGGTGGCACGAGATGTACGCCCGCGCGGTGCAGGAGGGCAGCTTCACCACGGAGTACCCCGTGTCCGCCGGAGAGACCACCCTGCTGCTCTCGATCCAGCCGATGCAGCGGGAAGGCGAGGTCTTCGCCATCTCGGTGTTCGGCAAGGACATCACCGAGCTCAAGCGCTCCGAGGAGGCGCTCAGGCAGTCGCTCGACGAGGTCCGCCGGCTGAAGAACAAGCTCGAGATGGAGAACCGGTACCTCCAGAAGGAGCACAGCCTCCTCCACGGGCGCGGGCGCATGGTCGGCGAGAGCCCGGCCATCCTGCGGGTGCTGAGCCAGGTCGAGCAGGTCGCGCCCACCACGTCCACGGTCCTTGTCGAAGGGGAGACCGGGGTCGGCAAGGAGCTGGTCGCGCAGCGGATCCACGAGCTCAGCCCGCGCCGCTCCCGGCCGATCGTCAAGGTCAACTGCGCCGCGCTGCCCTCGAACCTGGTCGAGAGCGAGCTGTTCGGGCGAGAGAAGGGGGCGTACACCGGGGCGGTGTCTCGCGAGGCGGGCCGCTTCGAGGTGGCGAGCGGCTCGACGATCTTCCTCGACGAGGTCGGCGAGCTGCCGGTGGAGCTCCAGGCGAAGCTCCTGCGCGTCCTCGAGGAGGGTCAGTTCGAGCGGGTCGGCAGCTCGCGGACGCTGTCCACCGACGTCAGGATCATTGCCGCCACCAACCGCGACCTCCGGGCCGAGGTCGAGCAGGGGCGGTTCCGCCGGGACCTCTACTACCGCCTCGCCGTCTTCCCGATCCGCGTGCCGCCGCTGCGCGAGCGCCGCCAGGACATCCCGCTGCTCGTCTGGTCGGCGGTGGAGGGGTTCTGCGCCACCATGCACAGGACGGTCGAGAGCATCCCCACCCAGGACATGGAGCGGCTGCAGCGGTACGACTGGCCCGGCAACGTCCGCGAGCTGCGCAACGTGGTCGAGCGCGCACTGATCCTGTGCTCCGAGCCGGTGCTGCGGATCGCTCCGCCGAGCTCGGCCACGATGGAGGACGAGGCCGACCTGTCCCTCGACGAGGCGCAGCGACGGCAGATCGCGAGGGCGCTCGATGCCTGCAACGGCCGGATCAGTGGCCCCGGAGGGGCGGCGGAGCGGCTCGGCCTCAAGCCGACCACCCTGCGCTCGAGGATGGAGCGGCTGCGCATCGACCCCCGGCGGTCGCGAGACGACGACGCTTCATCCTGACGACATCTCGTCACCGCTCGTCGTCCCGGCCCGCCCGGCGTCTTCAGGTGGCGTTCCCCATCCCTCGCCTGGCCAACACATACGACCGGGCACCCGCGTGTGCGACGGAGTGGCACAATTCGTGCGTTCAGGCCGTGAACAAGGCTTGGATCGGCGGAGAGCTCGAGACCTGCCGATCCCGGGAGGGTCAGATGAGGAGGATGTTGCTCGCAACCCCATGCCTGCTGGTGCTGGGCGCGCTCGTCGCGTGCTCCACGTTGCAGGTCAACTCGGACTACGACCGGGCCGTCGACTTCTCCGGCTACAAGACGTTCGACTTCCTGCCCGCGCCCGAGATCAAGAGCCCGCTGGTCTACGAGCGGATCGTCACCGCCGTGGAGGCCGAGCTGATCGGCAAGGGGCTGCGGCGTGAGACGGGATCGCCGGCCCTGCTGGTGGCGCTGCACGGCCGCCTGAGCAAGCAGACCCAACTGGACACGACGTCCTACGGCTACGGTTGGGGCAGAGGGTGGGGGTACTACGGCCGCTGGGGCTACGGCGGGGCCGGGTCGAGCACGACCACCGTCCGCGAGGTGCCGGTCGGCATGCTCATCATCGACCTCGTGGACGCCAGGGAGAAGAAGCTGGTCTGGCAGGGGACCGCGAGCGACACCCTGGATCCCCAGTCCTCGCCCGAGCAGAAGGACCAGCGCGTCAAGGAAGCCATCAAGGAGATGCTCGCCAGCTTCCCGCCGCCCTCGAAGTAAACTCGAGTCAGTCTCCCGGGAGTGTCCCGAGTCGCCGCGCTGGCTGAGTGTCGGCCCTCCTGGTGGCGGTGCTGCCAGTCGAAGCAGGGCATCATGGAAAGGGGAGATCCATCGCAGAGGGCCGCCGTCTCCGGCGGCCCTCGGTGTTTGGGGCCGGGGTCGGTGGGGACGGCGGCGACACCCCTCCGAGACGACCAACCGTCACCCTGACGACATCTCGTCACGGCCAGTCGCCGCGATCCACTCAGCCTCTCCCACGATCGTCTCTCATCTCTCGACCGGTCAACAGATACGACGGCCTCCCGAACGAGCGAGCGGCTGGCACGGGTTGTGCGATGGACCGGCCAGCGTCACCGGGCGGGAGCGTCATCGGAGCGTCCGCCGCACCGGGAAGGAGAGCAATGGCAAAGCGAGCAACGCTCATGTGCCTCGTCGCGGCGATCGTGGCCCTCGCCGGCCAGCAGGCGGTCGCCCAGTCGAGCCAGGGCGGGTGGGAGTACACCGTTGCCCCCTTCCTGATCGGGGCGGCCATGGACGGCACGGTCGCGGTCAAGGGACAGGACGTCGATCTCGACGTGCCGTTCAGCGACATCATGGCCAACCTGCACTTCGCGGGCATGGGCTACTTCGCGATGAAGAACGACCAGTGGTACCTCTCGGGCCAACTGGTCTACATGAACCTCAAGCAGAGTCAGGACGTCGCGAACGGGACCGCCGAGGTCACGGTCGAGGAGACCATCGCCGACGTCGCCGGAGGCTATCGGGTCTCCGAGCAGGCGACGCTCCTGGTCGGCGCCCGCCTGGTCGACCTCCGGGCCGATCTCGGCTTCGACGGGCCGCAGG
Organism: Thermoanaerobaculaceae bacterium; assembly: GCA_025456225.1. GTDB lineage: Bacteria > Acidobacteriota > Thermoanaerobaculia > Thermoanaerobaculales > Thermoanaerobaculaceae > JAAYVZ01. Next base: position 19,354 of record JALOLB010000002.1, on the reverse strand, counting down.
CCGGCCGGAACGGCAAGGCCAGCAAGACCTGGGTCGACCCGTTCGTCGGCGTCGCCTTCCTCGCGCCGCTGTCCGAGCGCTGGTGGCTCGACCTGCACGGCGACATCGGCGGCTTCGGCGTCGGCTCGGACCTGACGTGGCAGGCATGGGCCGACGTCGGCTACCGCGCGTCCGACCTGGTGACCGTGTTCCTCGGCTTCCGCGCCTTCGACGTCGACTACGAGGACGGCAGCGGGACCAGCCTCTTCCGGTACGACGTGCTGACCAGCGGACCCCAATTCGGAGTCGCCTTCCGCTTCTAGAAGGAGGCCGCATCGTGTTCACTCTCCGCTTTCGCGTGACCTTCGCACCGCCGGCCTACGCCGAGGCCTTCCGGACGCTGAGGTCGCTGCTCGGGCCGATCCGCGCCCAGCCCGGCTGTCGCACGACCCGCCTGCTGCGCGAGGTCGAGGACGACAGCTCCCTGACGTTCATCGAAGAGTGGCGCGATCGCGGCGCCCTCGAGGAGCACCTGCACTCGGAGGCGTTCCGCAAGCTGGTCGCCGTGCTGGAGCAGGCCAGCGAGGCGCCCGAGGTGGAGATCGACGATGTCCGCATCCGCTCCGGCGTCGAGCTCATGGAGAGCATCCTCGCCCACAACGCGAATGAACAGAGAGATGGAGGTGCAAGGTGAGCAGGAACTGGTTGGAGATGAACTTGGGTGCAGCGGTCCTGGCGATCGTGCTCATCGTGCCGGCAGGTGAGGTCCTAGCACAGTCACAGGAGGAGCTCGCAAAGGCCGCGCAGAACCCGGTCGCGAGCATGATCAGCCTGCCGTTCCAGAACAACACCGGCTTCGGCTACGGCCCCGACAACGACGTCCAGAACGTCCTCAACATCCAGCCGGTGTGGCCGTTCTCGTTGGGAACGTGGAATCTGATCAGCCGCACCATCGTGCCGGTGGTGTACCAACCGGACCTGCCCGGGCTCGACGGCGCCTTCGGCCTCGGCGACATCAACGAGAGCCTGTACTTCTCTCCCGCTCAGCCCGGCAAGGTCATCTGGGGTGTGGGGCCGACCTTCACCCTGCCGACGGCGACGAGCGAGGCGCTGGGTACTGAAAAGTGGAGTGGCGGGCTCGGTCTCGTGGCGCTGACCATGCCGGGGAAGTGGGTCTTCGGCATGCTCGTCAGCAACCAGTGGTCGTTTGCCGGCGACGACCAACGGGCCGACGTCAACTCCATGACGCTGCAGTACTTTGTGAACTACAACTTCAGCCGAGGCTTCTACTTCACCTCGGCACCGATCAATACCGCCAACTGGGAAGCGTCGAGTGAAGACTGCTGGACAGTTCCCGTCGGTGGCGGCTTCGGCCAGATCTTCCCCGGCAAGCCGCCTGTCAACGTCCAGGTGTCGGCCTACTACAACGTCGTCAAGCCGGACCACGCGCCGGCCGCGGACTGGACGCTGCGGCTGCAGGTTCAGCTCATGTTCCCGACGCGGTAGGGAACGGAAAGGAGTGCGAGGATGAGAGCTCTTCGGACTGCAATTGTCCTGTTGACCGTGTCCCTCGCCGCGCCAGCGGTGTGGGCCGACGACCTCGCCGGGGCCACCCGGTTCCTGTGCGCCTCCATCCAGGCCACCGCGTGCGTGGAGGGCGGCGACTGCGGCATCGACCTGCCGTGGAACCTCAACATCCCGGAGTTCATCGAGATCGACCTCGATGCCAGGACGCTGGGCACGACCGCGGCCAGCGGCGTGAACCGCTCCACGCCGATCACCCACCTGACCCGCGAGAACGGGCTCATCGTCCTGCAGGGCTTCGAGATGGGGCGGGCGTTCAGCTTCGTGATCACGGAGGAGACCGGACGGGTCGCGGTTGCGGTCGCGACCGAGGGGCGCGCCGTGGCGGTCTTCGGCGCCTGCACGCCGCAGCCCGCGACCCCCAAGGCCGGCGGCAAGTGAAGGGAGCGACAACCATGACAGCCAGGCTCGCCATCGCGTTCGCACTCGCCGTCGTCTTCGCCGGGGCCGCCCTCGCCCAGGCACCGGCGCCAGCGCCGGCGCCGGCCGCGCAGCCGGCAGCGCCGAGCAGTCAGAAGACTCTCGCCGCCACCCTCAACGTGTACGTGTTCCCGACCACCGGGCAGACCCCGGCGCAGCAGTCCACCGACGAGGCCACCTGCTACAACTGGGCGGTCCAGAACACCGGCACCGACCCGTTCAACCTGCAGAAGCAGGCGCAGCAGCAGGCGCAGCAGACCCAGCAGGCGCAACAGCAGGCGCAGAAGGCCGGCACGGGCGCCGGCGCGAAGGGTGCGGTGGCCGGGGCCGCCGCCGGCGCCCTCATCGGCGAGATCGCCAACGACGACGCCGGCAAGGGAGCCGCCTACGGCGCAGCCGCCGGGTTCGTCGCCGGCCGCGTCAGGGGCAGGCAGGCGAAGGAGCAGGCCACCCAGCAGGCCACCCAGCAGGGCCAGCAGGCGCAGCAGGCCACCGCCCAGCAGGTCGACAACTTCAAGAAGGCGTTCAGCGTCTGCCTCGAGGCCAGCAAGTACATGGTCAAGTACTGAGCAGGCCTCCGAGCGCGGTCGAGGGCACAGGAGAGGAGCAGACTTGATGACGGAAGAAACCAGGAAGCACCGTTCCCACCTTCCGATGCGGAATACCGAGCCGGCGCGCTTCATCCCCTACGATGCGAAGGACCCGGACTACAGGACAGTCCCGATCCCGCAGCTTCGCCCGCCCAAGGGCGCACCGAACGTCCTGATTGTCCTGATCGACGACGCTGGCTTCGGCTCCTCCAGCGCCTTCGGCGGCCCGTGTCACACGCCCAACGCCGAGCGACTGGCGGCAGGCGGCCTGAAGTACAACCGCTTCCACACGACGGCGATCTGCTCGGCGACGCGGCAGGCGCTGCTGACCGGCCGCAACCACCACTCCGCCGGCATGGCGGGCATCACCGAGATCGCCACCGGTGCGCCGGGCTACTCCTCGGTCCTGCCCAACTCCATGGCGCCGCTCGCCAAGACGCTCAAGCTCAACGGCTACAACACGGCCCAGTTCGGCAAGTGTCACGAGGTGCCGGTGTGGCAGACGAGCCCGGTCGGCCCCTTCGACGCCTGGCCCACGGGCGGCGGCGGCTTCGAGTACTTCTACGGCTTCCTCGGCGGCGAGGCCAACCAGTGGTACCCGACGCTCTACGAGGGGACCACGCCGGTCGAGCCCGGGAAGACTCCTGAGGAGGGGTACCACCTCATGGAGGACATGACCAACAAGGCCATGGCCTGGGTCGCGCAGCAGAAGGCGCTGGCGCCGGACAAGCCGTTCTTCATGTACTTCGCCCCGGGCGCCACGCACGCACCGCACCACGTCCCCAGCGAATGGGCCGACAAGTACAAGGGGCAGTTCGACCAGGGCTGGGACAGGCTGCGCGAGGAGACCCTCGCCCGACAGAAGAAGCTGGGCGTGGTTCCGCAGGACTGCCAGCTCTCGGCGCGCCCCGCAGACATCCCCGCCTGGGACGACATGCCGGAGGCGTTCAAGCCGGTGCTGCGCCGGGAGATGGAGGTCTACGCCGGCTTCATGGAGTTCACCGACCACCACGTGGGCCGGCTCATCGAGATGCTGGAGAAGCTCAACGTCCTCGAGGACACCCTCGTCTACTACATCATCGGCGACAACGGCGCGTCGGCCGAGGGCAACATCAACGGCTGCTTCAACGAGATGAGCTACTTCAACGGCCTGCAGGCCTTCGAGACATCCGAGTACCTGCTGGAGCGGATCAACGGGCTGGGCGGGCCCGAGTCCTACAACCACTACGCCGTGGGCTGGGCCCACGCCATGAACACCCCCTACCAGTGGACGAAGCAGGTGGCCTCCCACTTCGGCGGCACCCGCAACGGCACCGTGGTCCACTGGCCGAAGGGGATCCAGGCCAGGGGCGAGATCCGCTCGCAGTTCTGCCACGTCATCGACGTGGCGCCGACGATCCTCGAGGCGGCGGGCCTTCCCGAGCCCGTCTCGGTCGACGGCATCCAGCAGGATCCGATCGAAGGCACGAGCATGCTCTACTCGTTTGGCGACGCCAGGGCGGCGGAACGACACGAGACGCAGTACTTCGAGGTCATGGGAAACCGCGCCATCTACCACAAGGGCTGGACGGCCGTGACCAAGCACTACACACCCTGGATCATGGCGCCGAGGCCCGCGCTCGACGACGACGTCTGGGAGCTGTATGACACCACCAAGGACTGGAGCCAGTCGAGGGATCTGTCGAAGGAGAACCCGAGGAAGCTCTTCGAGCTCCAGCGCCTCTGGCTCATCGAGGCGACACGCTACAAGGTGCTGCCGGTCGACGACCGGATGATGGAGAAGATCAACCCGGACACCGCCGGCCGACCGGTGCTGATCAAGGGCAACACCCAGCTCCTCTTCGGCGGCATGGGACGCCTTTCCGAGAACTGCGTGCTCAACATCAAGAACAAGTCGCACTCGGTCACCGCCAAGATCATCGTGCCAGAGCAGGGCGCCGAAGGCGTGATCATCTCTCAGGGTGCGAACATCGGCGGCTGGAGCCTGTACTGCAAGGACGGCAAGCTCAGATACTGCTACAACTGGAGTGGAATGAAGCACTTCATCGTGGGCTCCGAGGAGGCTATTCCGGTCGGCGAGCACCAGGTGCGCATGGAGTTCGCCTATGAAGGCGGCGGCCTGGGCAAGGGCGGCAAGGTGACGCTCTTCATCGACGGCAAGAAGGCCGGCGAGGGAGTGGTCGGTGCCACGCTGGCGATGATTTTCTCCGCCGACGATGGCTGCGACGTGGGCGAAGACAGCGGAGCGCCGGTGTCGCCGGAGTACACGGCGGGCGACAACCGATTCAACGGCGAGGTCAGGGGCATCCAGCTCGCCATCGCCGACGCGGCCGAGAACGCGGGCCACCTGGTCAAGGCTGAGGACGCCATCCGCATGGCGATGGCGCGGCAGTAGCGGCGGACGCGAGAGCACGACACGCGCAGCGGTCGGGACTGCGGGTCGTGGCTGGTGTCCTGCAGTCACGACTCGCGGTCGCCTGCACCACGCAGCAGGAATGGGGGACGACACGATGAAGGTCATCATCATCGGGGGAGTGGCCGGCGGGGCGTCGTGTGCCGCGCGCCTGCGCAGACTCGACGACAGGGCCGAGATCCTCATCGTCGAGCGCGGGCCGTACGTGTCGTACGCGAGCTGCGGGCTGCCCTACCACGTCGGGGGCGTGATCGAGAAGGACACAAGCCTCTTGCTGGCCAACGAGCAGACGTTCCGCTCGGTGTTCGCCATCGACGTTCGCACCCACTGCGAGGCCACCGAGGTCGCGCCGACCGAGAAGACGTTGAAGCTGCGGGATCTCACGACCAACGAGGTGGCCACCCATTCCTACGACAAGCTGGTGCTCTCGCCCGGGGCGACCCCGGTCCGCCCGCCTCTGCCCGGCATCGACCTCCCCGGCATCTTCCACCTCAGGACGGTCCCGGACGCCGTGAGCATCTGCGAGTGGATCGAACGTCGTGGCACGTGCCTCGACGGCATGTATCGCAACTCGGGGTTCCAGACCCCGAGGCCCAGGACCAGGGCCGTGGTGGTCGGTGGAGGGTTCACCGGCCTGGAGATGGTGGAGAACCTCGTCCACCGCGGTCTTGACGTGACCCTCGTCGAGATGCTCGACCAGGTTCTGCCTCCCCTCGACCGGGAGCATGCCGGCGTCGTCGAGGCCCTTCTCCAGAGGCACGGCGTCCGCCTGGCACTGGGCGACGTGGTGACCGGGTTCAGGAAGGCCGATGACGGTGCCCTCGAGGTGCAGACCAGGTCCGGAACGAGCTACCCGGCCGACCTCGTGATCCTCGCCCTCGGCGTGCGCCCCGACACCGCGCTCGCCAGGGCAGCCGGGCTGGAGATCGGTGAGCTTGGAGGGATCCGCGTCGACGAGCACATGCGCACGAGCGACCCGGACATCTTTGCGGTCGGTGATGCTGTCGAGGTCAGGGACTTCGTGACCGGCGCGTGGAGCCTGATCCCGCTCGTCGGTCCGGCCAACCGGCAGGGGAGGATCGCAGCCGACGTCATCGCAGGGCGCGACTCCCGCTTCCGCGGCACCCAGGGCACGTCCGTCCTCGGGCTGCTCGGCGCGGTCATCGCGTGGACGGGCGTCAGCGAGAAGACTCTCGACCGGATCGGCGACACCGACCACGAGAAGGTCTATCTCTACCCGTACTCCCACGCGGCGTACTACCCGGGAGCCAGGCCGATCGCGATGAAGGTCATCTTCCGGAAGTCCGACGGGCGCCTCCTGGGAGCGCAGGCGCTCGGCGAGGACGGCGTGGACAAGCGCATCGACGTGCTTGCCGCGATGATCCAGATGGGCGGCACGATCTACGATCTCGAGCAGGCCGAGCTCTGTTACGCACCCCCGTTCGGAAGTGCCAAGGACCCGTTGAACATCGCCGGGATGGTTGCGGCCGACGTGCTCCGGGGCGACATGCCGATCAGCCACTGGGACGCCGCCAGGACCGCCTTCATCCTGGACGTGCGCGAGCCGTTCGAGCTCGCCGTGGAGAGCGTGCCGGGAGCGGTCAACATCCCGCTGGGCCAGCTCCGCACGCGCCTCGGCGAGCTCCCCCTCAACCGCGAGATCCACGTCGTCTGCCGCTCCGGAGGGCGCGCCTACTATGCGACGCGTATCCTCCTGCAGAATGGCTTCACCGCCAGGAACGTGTCGGGAGGGATGCTCTCGCTGGCACACAACCACCTGCTCGACTCCAGCGCGGAGCGCTGAGGTGGAGGGCCTGCTGATGATGGCCGAGAGCGCTGTCTCGCTCATGACGCTCGTCGTCGTCGCGTCGCGCGCCATCAACATCCTCGGCTAGAGGGACAAGGAGACCGACCATGGTAGAGCCCCTGAGCTTCTTCGACGGCCTGCTGGCCCGGCTGCACGGGCCGATGAGCCTCCGCTTCCTCCTGCAACCGGCGGTGGCAGTCTTCTTCGCCATCCGGGACGGCAGGAGGGACGCGAGGGAGGGGCAACCGCCCTACTTCTGGGGCCTGTTCAGCGACAAGGCGAACCGGCAGGACATGCTGCACAGCGGCTGGAAGTCGGTCAGCAAGGTGTTCCTCATCGCGATCGTCCTCGACCTCGTCTTCCAGGTCATCGCGCTCCACGCCATTCACCCGCTCGGGGCGCTGGTCGCGGGGGTGATCCTGGCGATCATCCCCTACCTGCTGCTCCGAGGCCCCATCAACCGCCTGACGCGACCCAGAGAGAAGAAGGCAACCCAGTGAGCGACGAGACGGCTCAGAGCCCGCCCACGGGGGAGCCGACTCCCGCACCCCCGCCCGACACGGCCACCCGCCTCGCGCTCCAGCGCACGGACCTGGCGATCGAGCGGACCTACTGGGCCGCGGAGCGCACCCTGATGGGCTGGATCCGGACCGCGCTCGCCATGATCAGCTTCGGGTTCACGCTCGGCAAGATCAGCCAGGCCCTGCAGGACGTCACGGTAAAGGGGCTGCTGCGCGAGCACACGCTGAGCGTCGAGACTGTCGCGTACTTCCTCGTGGTCCTCGGCACGGCGGCGCTGGTGGCGGCGGCCGTGCAGTACGCGGCCCGGGTGCACGAGCTCCGCAAGCAGGGGCTGCCCCGACAGGTGAGCATTGCATTCGTGGTCTCCGTGGTGCTGAGCCTGGTCGGCGGCCTCGTGTTCACCGCGCTGGTGCTGCATCTGTAAGGGGAAAGGTCCGACGGTGCGCCGCCGGGGGAGGGTCATGGCCGAGAAAACCCGTAACCACGCGACAACGAGGTTCCCCAGCAACGTGGCTGCCGAGCTTCCCAGGCTGCCGGCTCCGTCACCCGGTGCCGGACCGCCGTTTCACACTTGCGAAAAGGAGGGATCGTCAAGATGAACACTCGTACCGCACGACACATCGGCCATCGGGGTCACCCACTGCTCATCGTCATGCTTCTCCTGACCGCGGCGCTGGTCCCGGCGGGGCTGTGCGCCCAGGCGCAGGGAAGCGACGCGAAGACCATCCTCAAGGCCATGTCGGACTACGTGAGCAGTCAGAAGACGATCGAGCTCACATTCGACAGCGACATCGAGATCATCACGCCGCAGGTCGAGAAGATCCAGTTCGCCAGCTCCGGCGAGCTGCTGCTGCGCCGCCCGGACAAGCTGCGCGCGCACCGGGTGGGCGGCTATGCGGACGTGCTGCTGGTCTTCGACGGCAAGACCGCCAGCATCCTCGGCAAGAGCCTCAACGGCTATGTACAGTTCGACGCTCCGGGCACCGTGGACCAGTTGATCGAAGCCCTGAGGGCGGGTCACGGCGTCGCCTTGCCGGGTGCGGATCTTCTCGTGTCGAATGCCTATGACGTCCTCGTTGCCGGGGTGCAGGAAGCCAAGCACATCGGCCGTGGCGTCATCGATGGCGTCGAGTGCGAGCACGTCGCCTTCCGCAACTTCGACACCGACTGGCAGCTCTGGGTGGAGGTGGGCGCGAAGCCCGTCCCACGCAAGCTGGTGATCACCAGCAAGACCGTGAACAGCGCCCCCCAGTACACGCTTCGCGTCACGAGCTGGAAGACCGGCGTCGAGCCGGCGGCGGATGCCTTCGCGTTCGTCCCGCCGGCAGGAGCGCAGAAGATCAAGCCCGAGGCACTCATCGATCTCGACGAGCTGCCGCAGGAGGCACCGACAGGAGGAACCCGATGACACACAACGCATGCAGGTACTTGCGCGTGCTCGGCCTGGTTGCTGCCGGATGGGTCTGTGCCGGTGGCGGCACCGCAGAGGCGGTTGTCGGCGCGCCGGCGACACCGGTCAGCTACGCCGGCGTGGCTCGACGTACCACCGTGCGCGCGGTGACCCCGGGCGTGGGGGCGCCGGGCGTCGGCGTCGCACCCGGCGTCGGCGTCGGGGCGCCGGGCCCCGGCGTCGCGCCCGGCGTCGGGGCGCCGGGCCCGGGCGTCGCGCCCGGAGTCGGCGTCGGGGCGCCGGGCGTCGGGGTGGCACCCGGAAACCTCGGCGGACCCGTGAACCGAGTCGGGGTGCGTTGAGCTGGTGGCGGTCTCAAGCGACCCGCGGCCGGCCTGGTGCAGGTCGTCACGGGGTGAGACCCCTGCCGTCGCACACCGGCGGCGGCTCAGCGGAGGGTGCCGGGGATCGCCAGCACCAGGAAGCCGTGAGTCAGGGCGGTTGAGGCGAGGTCCTCTGCTCTCCGCCGGAGAGGGATCCATGCGGGTAGCCAGCGGTCTGTGGCAGAAGCTGCTCCTCATCACAGCTCTCGTCGTCTCCTCCGCCGCGCCGGCGGTGGCGGGATCGTTCGAGCTCTCGCTCCTCGGGGGGCTCCGGATGGGCGGCGAGCTCGAGGACGCCTCGACGGGCGAGTACCATCCGGTCGAGGCAAGCCCCTCGTTCGGCCTCGCCATCGGGTTCCCGCTCGAGCCCGAACGCATCCTCGAGGTGGTGTGGACCCACCAGGAGGGCCAGGTCGACGGCGCCTCCGCCGATGGCGGTCGCGTCTGCTTCGACCTGGACACCGTCGGCATCGGCGGGACCGCGGACTGGAGGCGTGGCAGGTGGCGACCGTTCCTCTCGGGAACCGCCGGGGTCACGATCCTGTCCCCGGAACAGCCCGGCTTCGACACCGCGGTGCTCTTCACCATGACCCTGGGCGGAGGGGCCAAGGTCCCCATCTCCCCGAAGCTCGGCCTTCGCTTCGAGGGTCGGGGGGTCTTCATGCTGGCGACCAGCAGCACCTCCGGGGTGTGTGGCGGCGGGCGCTGCGTGCTCAGCTTCTCGGGCTCCGGCATCGTCCAGCTCGAGCTCCTCACCGGCCTGACCTGGTCTCTGTAGGCACGCCCGCCGCGACGTCAGGACCAGCACTTCCAACGCCGAAGGCCCCTTCGGGCTAGCAGAGCACCAGCGCCGCCGCCAGACCACCTTCGGAGGTCTCCTTGTACTTCGCGCTCATCTCCCTGGCGGTGAGCGCCATCGCGCTGACGGTCGTGTCGAAGTCGAGGCGGTGCGAGGTGGGTGTCTCGTTGCTGGCGATCATGAAGCCGGTCCAGGCCTTGACCGCGCCGAAGGCGCACCGCTCGATGCACGGCACCTGCACGAACCCGGCAACCGGGTCGCAGGTCAGGCCCAGGTGGTGCTCGAGCGACGACTCGGCAGCGTTCGCGATGACCTGATGGTCGAAGTCGTGCGCCTGCGCGATGAGCGCCGCGCCCATGGCGGAGGCGACGCCGATCTCTGCCTGGCAGCCGCCCTCGGCGCCGGAGAGGGTGGCGTTGTGCTTGCAGAGGTAGCCGATCCCGGCGGCGGCCATCAGGCCGCTGCGGATCTTCTCCTGCGGCAGCATGCGGCCGCCCTCGCCGAGAACGTAGACGAGCGCCGGGATCACGCCTGCCGAGCCGCCCGTGGGCGCGGTGACGACGAGGTGGCCACGAGCGTTCTCCTCCGACGCGGCCAGGGCATACGCCGACACCACGCCGAGGCCGCGCTGCCCGACGAAGGCGTCGTCCATGGCGCGCGTGTAGACCTCGCCGGCCTTGGTCCTGAGCGCGATCGGCCCGGGTAGCGTGGAGGTCGGCGCGCCGAGCCCGGACTTGACGATGTTGACCATCGTGGTGGCGATTCTGTCAAGGAAGGCGTTGACCTCGGCCTCGCTCCTGCCGGTGATCGCCGCCTCGTTCGCCAGCAGGACCTCCGCGAACGAGAGCCCGCTCGCCGCCACGTGCGCCTGCAGCTCCTTCATCGTCGCGTACGGGTACCTCGGCTGTCCCTTCTGCGGGGGTTGATACCCCTTCCACTCGATGAAGCCGCCGCCGACCGAGTAGTACTCGAGCTCGTAGAGCACGGCGTCACCGGCCAGCAGCTTGCAGGTCATCGTGTTGGCGTGGGAGAAGTCGCCCTTCGTGGCGTCGAAGACGACATCCCGGAGCGAGACGGTGAACGTCGCGCTGCCGAGCTTCACGGGGAAGCGCTGGTCCGGGTCCGCGGCCAGGCTGTCCAGGAACAGCGGATCCACGCTCGCCGGCTCCTTGCCGATCACCCCGGCGAGGGCGGCCCGCTCGGTGCCGTGCCCCTTCCCGGTCGCGCTCAGACTGCCGAACAGGTGGACCCTGATCCCGGTCGCCCTCGCGAGCTGGTCCTCCGGCAGCCTCGTGCAGCGCTGGTAGAAGTCGAAGGTGATGCGCATCGGCCCGATGGTGTGGGAGCTCGAGGGCCCGGGTCCGACCTTGTAGAACTCCTCCAGCGTCGTCATCACCGGGCCCCCTGCCTTCCTCACCACATGCAGGTCAGGGGAAAGCCCGCTCGGGGCGTGCTGTTCCCCCGACGCGGCCGTGACCAGCGCCGGTTTCCCCAGGGGCACGCCCGCACCCGCAGGCTCCAGAGGAGGATGTTTGTCGTGCATCTCGGTCGTCATGGTCGTCTCCGTGCTTCACGCCTTGGACCCCCGGCCGCATCTGGTCCGGGATGCGCGGCGTGGGGGGGGAGGCACTCGGTAGACTACCGCAGCTTCGGAGCGCAGGGTTTGCCGCCGCGCGCGTTGGACACGTCGGTGATCGCCTTCTGCGCCGTCACGCCGGTGCCGGCCTTGGACGACACCTGGACGCGCAGGTCGTCACCGGTGAAGCTGACAAATCGGGACCGGTGCTCACCGTACCTTCTCCTCGGATCACCCCAGAGCCGAGGCAGGCACGGCCGTGGCCCCAACAACCCCCGGTTCCACCACCCAGGAGCCGCTGGGCAGCTCGTCCTGTGCGATCGGGACGGGCCCGGTCTTGGCGTTGGCGGTCGGATCGCCACACCACCACGCCGCGACGGCATGGGTGACCCGTCAGCACGTATTCTGCGACAATGGGAGGAAATGAGAGCGGACACCTTGTCGGAGCACCCCCGGCCAGAGCGGGGAGAAAGTCGTGGGAACCGGGTCGGTTCTCGCGTGCGTTTCGCCTGGTGTCCGGACGCCTGTCCTCTCGCCCATCGGAAGGCCGCCGGCCGGCGGGAGCCCGTGGAGGGGATGCCCCGGATATCCTTCGGCAGCCCTGACCGGGGACCGGAGATCCCCGACCTCGACACGAGGAGCAGGCCTCTCGCCGTCACCCCCGGGACCACGGTGCCGAGTGGACCGAGCGCGGTGGACCCATGATGACCCGGCGCTGCGCGGCCCCGAGGCTCTCCCCTGCCGTCGGCCTGGTCCTGCTGGGCCTGTCGACGTTGGGTCTGTCGGCTGAAACCCCCAAGCGGGTGCTGATCGTGGACTCGTTCGGGCGCGACGTCGCACCGTTCAGCGTTGCCGCCTCGTCGTTCCGGACCACCCTGGTGCGGGAGCTGGGGGCGCCGGTGGACCTCTACGAGGTGTCCCTGGAGCTCTCGCGGTTCGACGACGCGCAGAGCGGGGCGGCCTTCCTCGAGTTTCTCGAGCGCCGCGTGCGGGCCCGCCCGGTCGACCTGGTCGTGCCGGTCGGGGCGCCAGCCGTGAGCTTCGTCGGGACGAATCGGGACCGGCTCTTCCCGGCGACACCGGTCGTGATCACAGGCGCGGACCCGCGCTTCGTGCCTCGCGAGTTCCTCCGGCACGACACCGTCTACGTCGCCCAGCGGGTCAACCTGCCCGGCATGGTCGAGGACGTCCTCCGCATGAGACCGGACACCACCAACATCGCGGTGGTGTGCGGTTCCTCGGCACTCGAGCGGCACTGGGTGAGCGAGCTCCGGCGCGAGTTCGCGGGATTCGCCGGCCGGGTGGAGTTCACCTGGCTGACCGAGATGTCCCTGGAGCAGGTGCTCGAACGGTGCGCCGTGCTGCCACCGCACTCGTTCATCATGCTCGGGATGTTCCTCGTCGACGCAACGGGCGTTCCGTACGACAACGACGAGGTGCTGCTCCGGCTGCGCCGGGTCGCGAACGCCCCCGTGTACGGGTACTTCGCCAGCGATCTCGGGAACGGAACGATCGGGGGGCGACTCTACCAGGACACCGAGGTCGGCGTTCTGGGCGCCCGGGCTGCGATCCGGCTGCTGCGCGGCGAGCGCCCCGAGCAGATCCCGTCCCAGATCCTGGGGACGGCGGTCCCGACCTACGACTGGCGGGAGCTGCGACGGTGGGGCGTCAGCGAGTCGCGCCTGCCGGCAGGCAGCGTCGTTCGCTATCGACAGCCGACAGCCTGGCAACGCTACTGGCCCTGGATCGTCGCCGCGGCCGCGGTCTGCTTCCTGGAGGCGGGGCTGATCCTCGGTCTGGTCGTGGCCAGCGCGAGGCGACGCGCCGCCGAGGCTGCAGTGCGGGACTTCAGTCGGCGCCTGATCGGCGCCCAGGAGCTCGAGCGCAGCCGCCTCGCGCGCGAGCTGCACGACGACGTGACGCAGCGCCTGGCCCGGCTGGCCATTGACGTCGGCCTGGTGGAGCTGGGCGTGAGCCAGGACCGGCCGCCAGGAGCGATGCGCCCGGTGCGCGAGGAGCTGGTGCGACTGAGCGAGGACGTCCACTCGCTGTCGTACCGCTTGCACCCTTCCATCCTCGAAGATCTGGGGTTGGCGGAGGCGTTGAAGGCCGAGGCCGAGCGTTTCTCGCAACAGGAATCCGTCGTCGCCGAGGTGAAGCTCCACGACCTTCCCGCCGTCATTCCGAACGACACGGCACTGTGCCTGTTCCGGGTCGCGCAGGAGGCGTTGCGAAACATCGGCCGCCACGCCGGCGCCCGTACGGTTGAGATCTCGATGCGGAGCCTGGACGGCGGCCTGCATCTGGCGATACAGGACGACGGCGTGGGTTTCGATTCCCGGGTGGAGGATGGTCAGACGAGCCTCGGAATCACCAGCATGCGGGAGCGGGTTGGTCTGCTCGGAGGCGAGCTCGACATCGAGAGCTCGCCCGGCCGCGGCACGACCATCGTGGCATGGGTGCCGCTCGGAGTGGAGTCCACATGAGTACCACACGCCGCCCGACGGTGTTGCTGGCCGACGACCACCGCATGATGGTGGAGGGTCTGCGGGTCCTTCTCGCTGCCGAGTTCGACCTGGTGGGCGTGGTCGAGGACGGGATCGCCCTGGTCGAGGCGGCGAGAACGTTGCAGCCCGACGTCGTCGTGGCGGACATCGCCATGCCACGGCTCAACGGCATCGACGCGCTCACGCAGTTGAGACGGGACAACAAGCGCGTACGGGTCGTCTTTCTCACCATGCACCAGGACATCGCCTACGCCCGCCGCGCGCTCGACGCCGGCGCCGCAGGCTACGTCCTCAAGCACTCGGCCCCGGCCGAGCTGTGCGCCGCCATCCATGCGGCGCTCGAGGGCAGGATCTTCGTGACCCCGACGCTGGCCGGCGACCTGCTGCAGAAGCGGTTCCGAGAGCGGGGCACGGGCGGCGACGCCCTGGCCATGATCACCCCGCGCCAACGGGAGGTCCTGCAACTGCTCGCGGAGGGCTGCTCGGCCAAGCAGGTCGCTGCCAGGCTGGCGATCTCGAGCCGGACGGTGGAGTTCCACAAGTACCAGATGATGGAGCTGTTGGGTGTGCGCACCAACGGTGAGCTGATCCACTTTGCCATCAAGCACGGCCTTGTGGCGATCTGACCGGACACCGTCAGGCCCCCTCCCGTCCCGGGAGGTTCACGCGACCTCACCAGGTACTTCTTCGGTGCGCGACCCGGTACTATTTCGAGTTCACGGTCGTGCCGGGCCCGGCTACCCTCGGAGTGTTCCGAGGGGGGCGAAGGGAAGGGACCGATGGGCGAGAAGGCCGTGAGCTGCGTGCTGTTTGCGGACCGCCACCACTGCCTGACGGAAGGTGTGCGCGATCTCCTGGCAACGGTGTTCAGCACGGTCGTCATGGTCGCCGACGAGGCATCGCTGCTTGAGGGCGCCGCCAGGCTCCAGCCTCAGGTGGCAGTGGTGGACCTCTCGCTGTGTCACGGCTGGAGCCTTGGATGGGTTCCAAGGCTGCACGCCCGATGCCCTCACATGCGGGTGATCGTTGTCAGCGTCCACGACGAGCGCAGTGTGCGGCGGACCGTGATGGAAGCGGGCGTTGACGGCTTCGTCCTGAAACGCGACATTGCCACCGGCCTCCTGCCGGCCATCGAGTCGGCGTTGGCCGGCCAGGAGGTGGCCCGCCCGTGACTCTCGTCTGGTGGCGGGTGCCAGGCTGTGTCCCCTGCTCACGCCCCGGGACCACCCGGGAGGCGGACGAGAGCTCGAGAAGGAGCAGCGAGCATGAAGCGCTCCGTCGTTGCCTCCCGATCACTCGGCGTGATCCGGAGGTTGGGCCGGAATGGACCCAGGACGGATGGCCTGCAGAGGTCGGTCGAGCTCGGGTTCAGCACTGCCCTGAGCTTCACCGCCGCAATGCCCGGGCGGCCCCTCAAGGTGGCCCTGCTCGTGCAGCGGATCGGCGATGTCGAGGCCCTGCGCGATGACCGACGAGACGCCTGGCCGCACCGGCGCCGGCGCGCTCGGGGACTGGCCCGGCCCCGCCAGCAGGTTGGACGCCGAGGCGAGGTGGCCGGACGTGAGATGGTGAAGCCCGGGACGACATCGATGAACCAACACGCCGCTGCGAGTCATGAGGGCCTCACGGTGCTGCCGGCCTGGGCCGACAGAGGACAAGACCATGCAACCACTTGAGTGGGCGTTGGATGTGGCGTTGATCGTGATGAGGAACGGCGGCTCGACGGCGATGGCGGACCGGACCTTCGAGAACGTCCTCAGGGGATTCAGGGAGGACCGGGTTCCCGTGGTCTGGCGGCTGGACTTCGTGGCGGCCACCGGGGTGGCGGAGGGTGAGTCCTTCACGGTCCTCCGACCGGTCGGCCCCATCGGCGTCAACCTGGTCCGTGCCTCCGAAGCCGCCGTCCTTGGCGAGCGCGTGGCACGAGGAGAGGTCGACACCGCCGCACTTGCCGGCGAGGTCGAGCGCATCAACGCGCTCGCCGCTCCCTACAATCGCTGGGTGATGACGGCGGCCGCAGCGTGCACGGCTGCGGCCTTCTCCCGGATCCTCGGGGGCGACTGGGGGGCACTCGGCATTGCCTGTGTGGCCGCGGGCCTTGGCCAGCTCGTGCGCTCGCTGCTCCAGGCGATGAAGATCGCGGTCGCTCCCGTGACGCTGGTCTGTGGCCTGCTTTCGGCATGTGTCGCCGCATCCGGGCTGCGGCTCGGCCTGAGCCAGACGGCCTCCGCGGCGCTGATTGCGTCGGTCGTCTACATGGTCCCGGGCATGCCGTTGATCAACGGCTTCATGGACATCGTGATCCAGCACCGTCTGCTGGTGGGGTTGGAACGGATCGCGAACGCCGTGTTCCTGTTCCTCGTCCTGACGATCGCCATTGCGTTCGCCCAGACAGTCGTCATGTGAGAGGCAGGAGGTGTGACATGGACCTTGTGGCGATCGCCATCAACAGCCTATGGTCGGGCCTCTTCGCCAGTGGCTTGGGAGCTCTTCTCACCGCTCCGCCTCGATACGCTGTCCGCACGTTTCTCTGCGGGTGTGCCGGTCGTCTGGCCCGTGATGTGCTCACGGGTTGGGGGGTGGGCCAGAACTGGGCGACCACGGTGGCCGCGACCGTGGTTGTCCTGGTCGGGGTGGCCATCATCCGCGAGCGACGGGTACCCCCCGTGGTCCTTGTCAGCGGCGTCCTCCCGCTGGGAGCCGCCAAGGCCATGTTCAACGCGATCCTGCAGCTCATGAGGGTCACATCCCTCGAGGGTGAGCCGCTCGTCGCCGCATCGATTGCCCTGAGCGCCAGCGTGGCCACGGTCTTCACCACGTCGCTGGCCATCGCAATGGGGCTTGCAGCCGGCATCTCGGCCGTGCGGCTCGTCAGGCGGGAGAAGGTGCTGGCGAGAGTCTGAGCGCGACAGCGGCGCCGATTGGGACCACTGGCAACGGGGACGTGGACGGACGTGCTGCGAGCCTGAAGCTCACCGCAAGGCCGTCACCAAGACACCTCATGCAGCGAGTGATTGCCTCACAACGTCCCGAGGCACACTACCGGGTCCACGTCCACGACCACGTCCACCTCCACGTCCAGGTTGACGCCGTGAGGACCTTCACCGCTTGACCAATCGCTCTCGCGCGACGTTTTCACACGCTCTGAGGCCCCGAGGTGACCTGGCAGCTCGCCGCAGGGGGCGATCCCAGAGTGCGGCCGCCAGCGCGGCAGGATCCGGCCGCGCAGCAGACAGCCGGTGAGATATGCGGGCTAGAACAGGAATCGCATGCGGAGCTGGAGCTGCCGCGCCATGCCAGAGGAGCCGTCCTTGTTCTCTCGCCGTCCCCAGAGGATCTCGGTCCCGAGGTCGACGCTGGGAATCGGCGACCACAGGAAGTTGAGAATCACACGATCCGTCCGGTGGTAGGCGTCGCCGGGCTGCTCCTTCAGGTTGAGCTCGTCGACATGGCCCCAGATGAGCGAGCTACGGAGGTCGTTCATGGTGAGCCCGAACCAGCTCTTGGTTCCCCAGACGTGCTCGTAGTCGACGTAGAACGCGTACGCGCCAAGGGGGCGGAGCTCACCTTCGTCCGTGAAGATCGCGTCCTGGCCGCCGGCGGAATTGAGGTCGTTGATGTATCGCGCGATGCCTCGCCCGGCGTTGACCTGGAAGATCAGCCGGTCTCCCGTGCTCCACGCGGGCACCGAGATCACACCGCTCGCCGACAAGCCCCAGGCGAGGGCGCTCTTGACCACGTTGGGCTGGACCTCGAGCTCGCCCCGGATCTGGCGGATGACCGCCGAGGCCTGGAGATGACCGCCCATGGAAAGCGGCCACACCATCCTGCCCACGAAGTCCGGCACCTGGTTGACAGCCTTGCCGCCGGTAATCGAAGCCGTGGGGTACTCGATGGCGACTCCGAAGCGCCTGCCATCCTTCAGCTTCCTGAAGTAGCGCACCTGCGCCTGCCGTTGCACGTTCTCGGCGTTGACGCCTTCGAAGTCGATGTCGAGGTGGTCAGCATCGGGGTCCGAGAAGGTCGACCATGTCTGCCCGACGAGGAAGGAGCTGGTCTGGCCGTAGGCGTGGCGCAGGCGAAACCCACTTGACGTCCCGGCAAAGTCGCCCTCGATGAACGCGCGCATCTGACCCAGCTCGGTGGGCGAGCGCACGTCGAAGCTGAGCTTCGACCCACCCGCCCCCAGGGACAGCCGCGGCCCCTTGCCGGCCTCCGCGGTGCCCTCGATGGGGATCGAGTAGGTGAGGAAGCGGTCGTCGGAACCGAGCGCATCGAACGTCTGGACCACGCTTGCCCGGACGATGCCGCCGATCTTGATGGCCGCACGGGAGCCGGGGACCTTGAACGACCCGGGAAAGTCGCCCGCCGAGACCGCCTCCGGGGGGAGCTCCGGCTTCTTCCGGAGCGAGACCTCGATCTCCTTGAGCCGGGCCTCGCTCTCCGTCAAGGCAGCGGACTTCTCGGCCTCCGCTGCCTTGAGACGGGCACCCAGCTCCGCGAGGGCCTGCTGCATCTCGGCGAGCTGTTTGCTGAGATCCTCGACGTCGCACGCCTGCTGCTCGATGAGCATCTGCTGCGCCTCGATTGCCGCCGCCTGCTCGTCGATGCGCTTCTCCAGCTCCTTGGTGGCCGACGGGCGCGGAGTTGCCCTGCTCGTGGTCCTGGGAGTCGACGCGGCGGCCGGCGCCGGCTGTGACGTTTGCGCCTGAAGCGACACGGCCCAGAGGACGACCAGGCCCAGGAGCACGCTCGGCCAGCGCGGCGAGGTGAGGCGAGGCTGTCGGCCGCCTCGCGGCGAGGTACCGAGGCGAGGGCACGGGCTCGTCTGGGTCGGGTGCCGAGAGCTTTCCACCAACGAACCTCCCCTCGTCGAGCTTCCACGCGCTGTCAATCGGGCTCTCCGACAACAACCGCCACGGCTCAGTGCTGAACGTTCGCCCTTTCCCAGGCCCTCACATCGAGCCTCGCCTTGTCGAAGAGCCGCTCGTAGTTGCCCTTGCGCAATGCCAGGCTCGCCTCCGGGGTCAGCGCGGCGAACAGCGGGGCGTACATGTCGTAGACCTTCAGGTACTTCTCCTGGCTGGTCGGCGCGACCTCGTCGGTGCCGAAGAGGAAGCGATCCGGGTGTGCATTGATCAGGTCAGCCGCCGCCTTGATGCCCTCCGGGGTGGCGACGATGTACTTGGCCGCCTCGTCCCACGAGATGTCGAGGTAGACGTGCGAGAGATCGGGCCGTGTGAGCAGCTTCGAGATGATGCCGAGCTGGTCCTTGAGAGGATGCACGACACGCCCGACACCCACGTGCGCCCAGATGATCGTCGTCCTGGGGTGCCGCAGGAACAGGTCCCTGAGCTGGAGGACCTGGTACGGCTCCTGGTCTG
>JALOLB010000061.1 GCA_025456225.1 Thermoanaerobaculaceae bacterium | reverse complement strand
CAGCTCGTTGCCCTCGGCGGCGATGCGCTCCAGGGGCCGGCGGTCGAGCCGGCGGCTCCACAGGAACGACTGCACGTGGGATGCGATGAGGGCCGCCGGAATGCCCTTCCCGGAAACGTCGGCCATCACCATCCAGAAGGTGCCGCCGCGTGCCGGGATGAGGTCGTAGTAGTCGCCGCCGACTCCGCGGGACGGCTGGAAGCGGGCCGCGATCTCGAGCCCCGGGGCCAGCGACAGGTCCTGCGGGTGCAGGTTCTTCTGGATCGAGCCGGCGACCCGCACCTCCTCGGCGAGCTTCTCGCGCACCACGATCTCCTCGTGGAGGCGGGCGGTGGCCAGGGCGATTGCGAAGGGGACGCCCAGCTCGCCGAGAAACTCCACGTCCTCGGGCCCGAACGCGCCGTGGTAGTGGTTCAACAGTTGCAGGACCGCCACCAGGTTGCCGTCGCGATCCCGCACCGGGACGGTGAGGAGGGAGCAGGTGCGGAACCCGGTGGTCGTGTCGAAGCGGCGGTCGAAGCGCGGGTCGGCATAGGGGTCGTCCAACACCACGGGTACGCCCTCGGCGGCCACGGTGCCAACGATGCCCTCGCCCACGCGCACCTGGATCCCCTCGCCGTCGAGACCGTGGGCGATGAGGGAGCGCAGCAGGCCCTGCCGGGGGTCGAGCAGGAAGAGGCTGCCGCGCTCGGCGCCGATGAGGCGGGTGGCAATGCCGACGATGGTCTCGGCGATGGCGTGCAGGTCGAGCGTCGAGTTGACGAGAGCCGAGGCCTCCACCACCGCCTCGAGTCGCTGCACCCGCGCCTCCAGCCTCGTCCGCCCCGCCCAGCCGATCTGCTGCTCCCCTCCTGCCATGGGTGACCTCCGATCCGGGATGACAGCGGACATGGTACCCCCTCCCCCATCTGGACAGGGGAGAGGGAAGAGGGGAGAGGGGAGAGTTGGGAGACTGGAGGTCGGTCGACCACCTGCGTCGCCATCCCCCTCCCCTCTGTCCTCTCCCCTCTATCCTTCTCCCCTGGGGGTGGTAGCGGGCGGTTGAGCAGGCTATTGTTTGCGCTCCAGCCGGCCCGTGTTGGGAGAGGGCTGGGGGGAGGTCGGCATGTACACACTGGTGCTGCTGCGGCATGGTGAGAGCACGTGGAACAGGGAGAACCGGTTCACCGGCTGGACCGACGTCGACCTCTCGGAGAAGGGGATCGAGGAGGCGAAGGAAGGCGGACGCCTGCTCCGGGCCGAGGGCTTCGACTTCGACCTGTGCTACACCTCGGTTCTCAAGCGCGCGATCCGGACGCTCTGGATCGCTCTCGACGAGATGGACCGCATGTGGCTGCCGGTCGTCCGCCACTGGCGCCTCAACGAGCGCCACTACGGCTCCCTGCAGGGTCTCAACAAGGCGGAGATGGCCGCCCAGTTCGGAGAGGAGCAGGTGCGCATCTGGCGCCGCTCCTACGCCACGCCACCACCGGCGCTCGAACGCACCGACCCACGCTTCCCGGGTTTCGATCGGCGCTACGCCTCGCTCGCCGCCGAGGAGCTGCCCGTCACCGAGTCGCTGCAGGACACCGTGGCCCGGGTACTGCCCCTGTGGCACGAGACGCTGGCGCCGATCATCAGGTCCGGCCAGCGCCTGCTCATCGCGGCCCACGGCAACTCGTTGCGGGCCATGGTGAAGTACCTCGACGACGTCTCCGAGGATGAGATCGTCGGCCTCAACATCCCGACCGGGGTGCCGCTCGTCTACGAGCTGGACGCCGATCTGAGGCCGGTTAGCCACCGCTACCTGGGTGACCAGGAGGCGATCGCCGCGAAGATGGCCGCGGTGGCCGCCCAGGGCAAGGCGAAGTAGTCTGGCGCTGCAGCGGGCTCGCTGCGCTCGCCGCTGAGCGCCAGGGTACGGACGGGTGGTCGACTGGCGCTGGTTCCAGGGCTCCTGGTGGGTCGGGACTACGGAGTGGTGGGCTGCGCGTCGTCGACGCGGAAGCTTTCGATAAACGTGCTGGTCTCGCCGAAGCAGTCGGTGGGGATGCCCCGGTGCTCGCTGTAGTGCAGGACGACCCGGCGGCCGACAGCGGCGCGCAGCGCCTCGGCGACCGCCTCCTCACGCACCGAGAAGCGCCAGAGCACCGGCGCCACCCCTGGCACCGTGGTCATCGCCAGCTCGCCCTCCCAGGTCTTGCAGACCCAGCCCTTGCGGGAGAGCTTCTGCAGCACGCCGGCCCGCTCGCCCGAGGAGTACGACCAGTTGAGCACGACGAGGAGGTACACGACGACGACCAGCACGACCACCGCGAGGGCGATCAGGAGAGCCACAACCGCGCCGCCACGGGGGTGCCGGTGGCCTGGCGTTGCGATGGAAGTTGGAGTGTCCATGGCGATCGATGGTACGGCCCGGCTGTCCGCATGACAAGACCTCCGCGCGGGGCCACAGGTGTACGCTGGAGATCGCCAGGATCGTGCAAGGTGGAGGTCGCCATGGCATCCCCGTTGCTACTGACGGTGCACCCTGCGGGGGGCGAGCCGTTCGAGCGTCGCGTCGAGGACGAGCTCGTGATCGTCGGCCGGTCGTCCAGGGCCGGGCTTCCCATCGCCGACCTCATGCTCTCGCGCGAGCATGCCCGGTTCGCCCGGGACCCGGACGGGTGGTGGGTCGAGGACCTGGGCTCGCACAACGGCACCTTCCTCAACGGTGAGCGGCTCGAAGCCCGCGCGCAGGTGCGGGAGGGCGACGTGCTGACCCTGGGAGGGAGCCGCATCACCGTCAAGCCGGCCCATGCAGCCAGCGGGGACGGGCGCCCGCTTGAATCGGGGCACTCCATCTTCCGGCCCGCCGCCGAGCTGCTGGACGACCGGCGGACCGGACCCGTGGCCGTCGACGGCGAGGAGCTCCGGCGGCACGTGGAGCGGCTGCGTCTGCTCAACGAGGTGCACCAGGCGCTGGGGCGCCCGATCACCCAGTCCGAGCTCTTCGAGCTCATCCTGGACCGGGCCTTTGCCCACCTGCGGCCCCAGGAGGGGGCGATCTACATGCGCGCCGGCGCCGGCTCCTTCGCCTGTGTGACCAGCCGCTCGACCCAGGGGCCGGGCCATGCGCCGTTCTACTCGACCAATCTGGTGCGGGAGGTCGCCGAGAAGGGGATGGCGGCGCTTGTCCTTGATGTCGAGGCAGACGAACGCTTTGCCTGTGCGGCCAGCATCCTCGGCGCGGGCGTGCGGAGCCTCGTGGCGGCGCCCCTGCTCGACCCCGAGGGCTCCCTCGGCATGATCGTGCTCGGCTCTGCGGCGCGCACGCGCTGCTTCTCTCCCGACGACATGGAGCTGCTGGTGTCGCTGGCCTCCGCGGCGGCGCTGCGCATCCGCAACGTCGCGCTGGCCGAGGAGGCGGCCGAGCGGCGCCGCCTGGCCTCGGAGATGGCCCTGGCGCGCCACATTCAGGAGGCCCTGTTCCCCGACGCGCTCCCCGAGGTTGCAGGATGGGAGCTGTACGCTCTCAACCGCCCCTCGCGGGTGGTCTCCGGGGACCTCTATACCGCGGTGCTCCGTGGAGAACCGCCGGAGCTGGCGTTCATGGTCACGGACGTGGCGGGCAAGGGCGTCGCCGCCTCCCTGCTCACGGCTTCCCTGGAGGCCCTGTGTGCCGGCCCCATCGAGGCGGGATTCACCCCGCACGACACCTTCGTGCGCGTCTCGGCGAGGTTGTACCGCCGCACCCCGCCGGAGAAGTACGCCACCGCCTTCCTGGGCACCCTCGACCCGGTTGAAGGGAGGCTGCAGTTCGCCAACGCCGGGCACCTGCCGGCGCTGGTCCTGGCGTCCGACGGCTCCTGCCGATGGCTCGAGCGCACCGGTCTGCCCCTCGGCCTGCTGCCCGGCGCCACCTATCCGGAAGCCGAGGTGGTGCTCGGTCGGGGCGATCTCCTGGTGCTGTACACCGACGGCTACACGGAGGCGGAGTCGCCGGCCGGCGAGGAGTTCGGCCAGCAGCGTCTCCTCGCCGCGTGCGCCGAGCTGCGGGACCACCCGCTTCCCGAGCTGGCGGCGGCCCTCGACGGGACGCTGGAGAGGTTCACGGCCGCCGCGCCGCTCTCCGACGACCGCACGCTCCTGCTGCTGCGGCGACGCTGACGGAAGGGTCGCGTCAGGCCCTGGAGGCCTTCACGATCGCCTCGGTGTCGAGCGCGATCATGAGCTCCTCGTTGGTGGGCACCACCATCACCTTGACCGGAGAGTCGTCGGTCGAGACGATGGCCTCCTTGCCGCGCACCGTGTTCCTGGCGGGATCGAGGTGGACGCCCATGAAGCCCAGGCCCTTGCAGATGCGCTCGCGGATCTCGGCGCCGTTCTCGCCGATCCCGGCCGTGAAGATGACGGCGTCCACCCGGTCCTCGAGGCTCGTGGCGAGCGCCGCGATGTACTTGCGGGCAGCGTGGGCGAAGATCTCGAGCGCCAGCTCGGCCCGCTCGTGGCCCGCGGCCGCGGCCTGCTCGATGTCACGCATGTCGTTGGTGAGGCCGGAGATGCCCTTGAGCCCGGAGCCCTTGTAGATGAGGTCGCAAACCTGGCGCGAGGTCATTCCCAGCTCGTCGATCAGGTGCATGAGCGCCGCCGGGTCGACGTCCCCGGAGCGGGTGCCCATCGGGACGCCGCACACCGTGCCGAAGCCGAGGGTCGTGTCCATCGACCGGCCGCCCTTCACCGCGGTCAGCGACACGCCGTTGCCCAGGTGACAGGTGACACAGTTGAACTCGGCCGGCGGCTTGCCGAGGATCTCGGCGCCCCGCATCGCGACGTACTGGTGGGAGGTGCCGTGGAAGCCGAAGCGGCGAATGCCGTGCTTCTCGTAGTACGAGTACTCGAGGGCGTACATGTACGCGTACCTGGGCATGGTGGCGTGAAAGGCGGTGTCGAAGACGCCGACGTTGGGGATGGTGGGCAGGAGCGCCTGCATGGCATGCACGCCCATCAGGTTGGCCGGGTTGTGAAGCGGCGCCAGAGGCGTGCACTCGTCGATGAGGCGCAGCGTCTCGTCACAGAGCAGGACCGACTGCTTGATCCGCTCACCACCGTGCACGATGCGGTGGCCCGCCGCGGCGATCTCGTCGAGGGAGGCCAGAACGCCGCACTCGGGGTGGACGAGGGCGTCGAGGATGAGCTTGATGCCAGTCGTGTGGTCGAGAATCGGCCGCACCTCGCGGGTCTTGGGACAGCCGGCCTTCTCGTAGTTGAAGATGGCGTCCGCGAGGCCGATGCGCTCGATGAGGCCCTTGCAGAGCACCTTGCGGTCGGCGGTGTCCATGAGCTGGAACTTGATCGAGGAGCTGCCCGAGTTGAGGACGAGGATCTTCATGGCGGTGTCCTTTGCAGGGGTGGACTGTGAAAGGAATCACAAACCCCGCGGCACGATACCACCGCCCGGCCCCTGCCTCAACCCCCTCCCGCCCGCCCTCCCGCCCGCCCGGTCGAAAGTCGAAAGTCGAGAGTCAAGAGCAAGAAGTCAAGAGTTGAGAGTCGAGAGTCGAGAGCTTCCCCCGACCCCCATCCGCGGGAGGTGACCACCAGCCCCGCCGGTGATGTCGGCCAACACGGGTGGGAGGGAGGACTCTTGACTCTCGACTTTCGACTCTCGACCGGGTGGGTGGGCGGTAAGATTCGCGAATGCAGGCGCTCGTGCTGGACTTCGACGGGGTGATCTTCGACAGCGCCAGGGAGGGTCTGCTGGTGTCGCTGCGCACCTACCTCTCCCTGGATCCCGGATCCGCGCTGGCGGCCGAGGCGCCGGCGCTGGAGGTCGCCCTCGGCGATCTCGAAACGAGCTTTCTCGCGGTCCCCCGCCTGGCAGCGTTCATGGCCCTCATGGCCCTCGGCAACCGTGCGGAGGACTACGGCGTCACCTGGGCGATCCTCGAGCGGCGGCATCCCGTGTCGGACCAGGAGGGCTACAACACCTTCTACGCTGGCACCCGGCCCGCCTGGCGACAGGCCTTTCACCGACGGTTCTACGAGGTCCGGCACGAGATGGCCCGCGACCACACCGACGAGTGGCTGCGCCTGCACCGGCCCTACCCCCACCTGGTGGAGCTCCTGCGTCAACGGAACGGGCAGGTGCCGTTCGCCCTTGCGACCGCCAAGGATCGCCAGTCGGTACGGGCGTTGCTCGAAGCCCACGGCCTCGATGGCCTGTTCGTCCCCGAGCTCGTCCTCGACAAGGAGACCGGGGTCAACAAGCGAGCCCACCTCCAGGCCCTGCAGGCGCGCCTGGGCGTGCCCGCCCGGGAGCTGACCTTCGTGGACGACAAGCTCAACCACCTGGAGGCGGTGGCGCCGCTGGGCGTGCGGGGGGTGCTGGCAGCGTGGGGGTACAACGGGCCCCGGGAACGGGACCAGGCCCGGGCCCGGGGATTTGCCGTGGCGGCGGCCGAGAACGCTGAGAGCGTGCTCTTCGGCTAGCCCTTGACCTGCTGCGCGAGGAACACCCCGATGCCCATCTGACCGATCTGGTCGAGCTGAGCCTCGATCCAGTCGATGTGCGCCTCCTCGTCTCCGAGGATGCCTTCCAGCAGCTCGCGGGTGCCGTTGTCGGCAAGCTCGACCGCCAGCCTGATGGCAGCGTTGTAGGCTGTGACTGCTCCCTGCTCGGCCGCGTAGTCGCTGCGGAGCTGGGCCTCGACGTCGGCGCCGATGTGAATCTCGCGCAGCCGCGAGACGACCGGCCGGCCCTCGAGGTAGAGGATGCGCCCAATCAGCTTTTCGGCGTGCTTCATCTCGTCGATGGCACGCTTCTCGATCCTGTCGTGCAGGCGGGCGTACCCCCAGTTGTCACACATCTCGGAGTGCACGATGTACTGGTTGATGGCAGTCAGCTCGTCCGACAGCAGCTCGTTGAGGGTGTCGATGATCCGCTCGTGGCCCTTCATTTTCGCCTCCGCGTCGTGGGCGAGGGTAGGACACCCCCCGGCGATCGTCAACGGTGAGGGCGGCGAGCGGTAGGATGCGCACGGGAGGGGGGCATGCGATCGCTGACCCGGTACCTGACCTTCACCGTCCCCGAGCGGATGGGGTTCGTCAACATCACCAGGCACGTGGAGGAGGCGGTGCGGGAGTCGGGAATCCAGGAGGGTCTGTGCCTGGTCAACGCCATGCACATCACGGCCAGCGTCTTCATCAACGACGACGAGCCCGGCCTGCACGAGGACTACCGCCGCTGGCTCGAAGGGCTCGCCCCCTACGACCCGAGCCCCCAGCGTTACCGGCACAACCGCACCGGCGAGGACAACGGGGACGCCCACCACAAGCGCCAGATCATGGGGCGCGAGGTGGTGGTGGCCATCACCGGAGGCCACCTCGACTTCGGTCCCTGGGAGCAGGTCTTCTACGGCGAGTTCGACGGACGCCGCCCCAAGCGTGTCCTCGTCAAGATCATCGGCGAGTGATCAAGCGGTCTGGAGCTCCGGGCAAGCGCGTCGGGTGTTCATGGTCTTGAACGTGGACGTGGACGTTGACCCCGGTCAACATGGCCGGACGCAAGAGAGGCGCTGGACCGATCAGCTCTTTTCGCATTGGCTCGGAGAGGTTACGGTGTCGGTTGGTCCAGGACCGGGTCCACGTCCACGCCCACGTCTACGTCCACGTTTTGGGTGGCCGGGGCTTCTACTGGAACAACCCGTCGACCGCCTGGTACTGGGTGTGGACCCTCTCCACGGCGGTCTCGACGGTCGCGGCCGGGGCGTCGGCGGGAAGCGCCGCCAGGGTCGCAGTCGCCTCGCACAGCAGCGCAACGCCCTTCTTGAGCTCGGCCTCCTTGGTGGCGAAGCGCTTCGGGGTGGCGGCGGCGCCGAGGGCCTGGCAGCGGGTCACGAGCTCCCCCGCGAGGCCGTCGATCTTGACCAGGTCCTTGGAAGGCAGGGCCTTGTGATACAGGTCGTACAGCACGACGTGATAGGCGTCGAGCTCCTTCATGGCCGGGCGGATGACACGCACGAGCTGCTCGAAGCGGGCGTGGAGCTCCTCCACCGCGTCGAGGGATGCCTGGTCCTCGGAGGCGGCCAGCGAGCTCTTCATCGTGCCCGCGGCGGCCGCCAGGGCCTCGACGCCCTTCTGCCACGCGGCCTGCTTGTCCCGGAGGATCCCGGGCAGCTCGGCCTTCTGGATGGCGGCCACGTGCTGCTCCACCTGGGGCAGCAGCTCCCGCATCATGGCGAAGTTCTTGTTGGGCCAGGCCTCGTGCCACAGGGGGGCGATCACGTCGTGGAATGCGAAGAGCGCCGGCACCTGGGAGGTCGTCTCTCCCGGGGCGGGGATTTGCTCGGCCGGGAGGGTCGCGGCGACCCCGATCAAGAGCGTGGCGACGAAGGTGACGAGACGGGTGCGATGCATGAGTCCTCCCCGGAAGGCCAGCCGCGGTTCAGATGCCAGGCCGGCCGCGCGGATGAGACGATAGCAGAAACCCTCCCCTGTCACGCCTCGTATCCCTGAACCCGGGTCCGGGACCCGGGGCGGCGGAAGAGGGGGAGAGGGGTTGCTTTTCATACGATCGTTTGAAATACTCGTTCAGGGGGGACTGCTGCCATGAACGAGGGCGTACACCAGCGCCGGGATGTGGGCTCGGAGTCGGGTGCCCAGACACGAGAGCGCCTGCTGGACGCGGCGGAGACGATGTTCGCCTCCAGGGGGTTCGCGGCAACCTCGGTGCGGCATGTCACCAGGGAAGCCGGCTGCAACCTGGCCGCTGTCAACTACCACTTCGGGAGCAAGCTGGGCCTGTACCAGGAGGTCTTCCGGCGTCGCATGGACGCCGTCCGGGAGCAACGCCTCGCGAGCCTGCGACGGGTCGCGGCCGTGGAGCAGGGTCCGGGCGCTCTCGAGGCGGTGCTGCACGCGTTCGCGGCGTCGTTCATCGAGCCGCTCGTGGACCAGAGCCACGGGCGCACCCTGACCGAGCTGATCGGGCGCGAGATGCTGGACCCCCACCTGCCCCCGCAGATGTTCCGGGCCGAGATCGCGGGCCCGGTGCAGCAGTCCCTCAGCCAGGCCCTCCGCACCGTGACCCCCGGTCTGTCCGAGGAGGCGGCCCGGCAGTGCGTGCAGTCGATCGTCGGTCAGCTCGTGCAGGCGGCCCAGCGGGTCAGCCGCCAGCAGGCGACGCCGTTCTCGCCCCCTGCGCTGTCGGCGCTGGTGGATCACATCGTCCGCTTCTCCGCCGGCGGCGTGCGGGCCTGTGTTCCCGCTTCGGGGTGAGCACCGACCTCCAGAGTCACGGGAGGCTCCGGAAAGGAAGGTTGAAGGTATGAGATGGAGAGGATCCTCCGCCGTGGTGGTGGCGGTGACGATGACCGGGGTGCTGGCCACGGGTGGGTGCGCCAGCTTCCTGCCCGGTGAGGCAGCCACCTCGCGCCCGGTCCCGGCCTCGCCCGAGAAGCCAGCCGGCTTGCCGCTCCCCGAGGTCGCCTCACGCCCGGCCACGGTGCTGCCGGAGGGGCTGCTGCAGGAGGGTGCCACGTTCAACCTGGCGCAGGTCGTGGACATCGCCCTGCAGACCTCGCCCCTGACCCGCCAGTCGTGGCAGGCAGCCAGGTCGGCTGCTGCCCAGGTGGGCGTCAAGATGGCCCCCTTCTACCCGACGCTCGACCTCTCCGTGACCGGATACCGCGGCGAGGTCTCTGCGGACGGCCGGGAGGCGCCGACGACGGGGAGCTGGGGACCGGCGGCGACGGTCTCCTACCTGCTGCTGGACTTCGGAGGCCGCGCCGCGAATGTCGAGGACGCGCGGCAGGCCCTGCTGGCGGCCGACTGGAGCCACGACGCGACCATCCAGAACGTCGTGTTCGGGGTCCAGCAGGCGTACTTCCGGTACCAGGGTGCCAAGGCCCTGGTCGAGGCCTCGCACATCGCCATCAAGCAGGCCGAGACGGCGCTCGAGGTGGCCACGGTCCGTCACGATGCCGGGGTCGCCACGATCGCCGACGTGCTCCAGGCGCGCACCGCCCTGTCCCAGGCCCGATTCAACCTGGCGGGGGTCGAGGGGCTGGTGGCAACGTTCCGCGGCGCCCTCGCCACGGCCATGGGGCTTCCCGCCAACATCCCGTTCGACGTCGGGTCCCTCGCCGGGGAGGTCCCCCTGGAGGCCGTGGCCGGGAGGATCGAGCCGCTCATCGAGCAGGCCATGTCCCGGCGCCCCGACCTCAACGCCAGCCGGGCCCAGGTCCTCAAGGCCGAGGCCAAGGTGAGGTCGGTCCGCTCGGAGGGCCTGCCGACCCTGTCCCTGTCCGCGACTGCCTACCGCTCGTTCTACGACCCCGATGCGTTCCGGGACTACCGCGACAACTGGTCGGCCAGGGCGCTGGTGACCTACCCGCTGTTTTCGGGGTTCGCGAATCAGCACGGCGTTGCCAAGGCGAAGGCCGATGCGGCCGCCGCCAGCGCCGGCTCCGAGAGCCTCGAGCAGCAGGTCGTCCTCGATGTGTGGACCTCCTACTACGCGGTCACAACCACCGTCGAGCGCGTCCGCGCGGCCCGCGACCTGCTGGCCTCGGCCGAGCAGTCGGAGCTCGTCGCCGAGGGCCGCTACAGGGAAGGGGTGGGTACGATCCTGGATCTGCTCGTTGCCCAGTCGGCCCTCGCCTCGGCCCGGAGCCAGGAGATCCAGGCGCGTGCCGAGTTCTTCATCTCCGCCGCCCGCCTCGCCCAGGCCACCGGCAATGTGACCGTGGCCGACACCGCCGTCGTCACCGAAAAGAGGAAGCCATGATCCGTTCCGCCGCATCGTCGCACCTGTCTCGCCTCGTGGCCTCGGCTCTTGTCGCCGGGGCTCTCTCCGCCTGCGGGGGCGGTGGCCCCGACAAGCCCCGCGCCCTGCCCCCGGTACCGGTGAGGGTGGCCCGGGCCGAGCAGCGCACCATGCCGCTCACCGTCCGCGCCGTGGGTCACGTCGAGTCCATCGCGACGGTGGCGGTGCGCCCGCGCGTCGGCGGCGAGCTGCAGAAGGTGCATTTCGACGAGGGGCAGTCGGTGGCGAAGGACCAGGTGCTTTTCACCATCGACCCCCGGCCGTACCAGGCGACGCTGCGGGAGGCCGAGGCGCGACTGGTGCGGGATCAGGCGCTCCTCAGGAAGTCGGAAGCCGACCTCGTGCGGTACGCCGATCTCGTCAAGCGCGACTTCGTCACCAGGGAGCAGTTCGACCTCATCACGGCCACCGTCGAGTCCATGCGGGCCACGGTCGCGGCGGATCAGGCATCCGTCGACAGTGCCAGGCTCCAGCTCGACTACTGCACCGTCGCCGCGCCGGTCGGCGGCCGCACCGGAAGCCTCCTCTTCAAGGCCGGCAACCTGGTCAAGGCCAACGACGACAAGGCGCTCGTGACCATCAACCAGACCCGCCCGATCTACGTCAGCTTCGCGGTTCCGGCCGAGCACCTCCCGTCCGTGCGGGGCAAGGCCGGGGACGGTCTTCGGGTCAACGCCTTCCTTCCGGCCGAGAACGGCAAGCCGGAGGCGGGCAAGCTGGCGGTGATCGACAACGAGGTGGACATGGCCACCGGCACGGTGGCGCTGAAGGCGGTCTTCCCGAACGAGGAGGAGCGTCTCTGGCCCGGTCAGTTCGTCGACGTCGAGCTGGTGCTCGAGCAGCAGCAGGGCCGCGTGGTGGTACCGGCGGCGGCGGTGCAAACGAGCCAGCAGGGGACCTTCGTCTACGTGGTCGGCGACGAAGGTGCGGTCGAGCTGCGTCCGGTGCAGGTCGCCCGCCAGGACGAGCACGATGCGGTCATCAACGCCGGTGTGCAGGCTGGCGAGACGGTGGTGACCGATGGCCAGCTCCGCCTCGTGCCGGGTGCCAGGGTCGAGGTCAAGGAAGGGGTCGGGTCCGCGACGGGAGCCCGGCCATGAACCTGTCCGAGCCCTTCATCCGACGGCCGGTCATGACAACCTTGCTCATGGCCAGCATCCTGGTGTTCGGCGGCATGGCCTACAACCTGCTGCCGGTCTCCGATCTGCCCAACGTGGACTTCCCCACCATCTCGGTGTCGGCCTCGCTGCCCGGCGCGAGCCCCGAGACCATGGCCTCGTCGGTGGCGACGCCCCTGGAGAAGGAGTTCTCGACGATCGCCGGCATCGACTCGATGTCGTCGTCCAACGCCCTGGGAAGCACGAGCATCACCCTGCAGTTCGCCCTCGACCGCGACATCGACGCCGCGGCGCAGGACGTGCAGGCGGCGATCGCCCGGGCCAACCGGCAGCTCCCCCAGGACATGCCGTTCCCCCCCACCTACCAGAAGGTGAACCCGGCCGACCAGCCGATCCTCTTCCTGGCCCTGACCTCGCCCACGCTGCCCATGTACCAGCTCGACGAGTACGGCCAGACGGTGATCGCCCAGCGCATCTCCACCGTCTCCGGCGTCGCCCAGGTACAGGTCTACGGCTCCCAGAAGTACGCCGTGCGCATCCAGCTCGACCCCCGCAAGCTGGCGGCGGCCGGGATCGGCGTCGACGATGTGACGCGTGCGGTGCGGGCAAACAACTCCAACCTCCCGACCGGTGTGCTGTGGGGGCCCGACCGCGCCTACACCATCGAGACCAACGGCCAGCTCGACGACGCGGCCGGCTATCGGCCGATCGTCGTCGCCTACCGTCAGGGCAAGCCGGTGCGGCTGGAGGAGCTCGGACGGGTGTCCGACAGCGTCGAGAACAACAAGACCGCCGCGTGGTTCACGGACCAGCGGGCGATCGTGCTGGCGATCCAGCGTCAGCCGGGCACCAACACCGTCGAGGTGGCCCGCCTGATCAAGGAGCTGCTGCCGTCGTTCAAGCAGCAGTTGCCGGCCTCCGTGTCGATGGGGATCCTCTTCGACCGCTCCGCTCCCATCCACGAGTCGGTCAACGACGTCAAGCTCACCCTGCTCGTCACCCTCGGTCTGGTGGTGCTGGTCATCTTCCTGTTTCTGCGCAACCTGGGGGCCACCGTCATCCCCTCGCTGGCGATGCCGATGTCGATCGTCGGCACCTTCGCGGTCATGTACCTCCTCGACTACTCGGTGGACAACCTTTCGCTCATGGCGCTCACCCTCTCGGTCGGGTTCGTCGTCGACGACGCCATCGTCATGCTGGAGAACATCGTCCGCCACATGGAGATGGGCAAGAGCCGGTGGCAGGCGGCGCTCGATGGCTCGAAGGAGATCGGCTTCACGATCATCTCCATGACCATCTCCCTGGCCGCCGTGTTCATCCCGGTGCTTTTCATGGGTGGCATCGTCGGCCGGCTCTTCCGGGAGTTCGCGGTGGTGATCGGGCTCGCGGTGCTCATCTCGGGCTTCGTCTCGCTGTCGCTGACGCCGATGCTCTCGAGCCGCTTCCTGGCCCCGCCCAGACACGAGGGGCACTCGCGGCTGTTCAACCTGTTCGAGCGCTTCTTCGCGCGCATGCTGGGGGTCTACGAGAAGGGCCTCTCCTGGTCCCTGCGCCATCAGAAGGTGACCCTGGCCTACACGGCGATCATGACGCTGTCCCTGGTCTTCTTCTTCCGCATCATCCCCAAGGGGTTCATCCCCTCCCAGGACATCGGGCAGCTCTTCGGCCAGACCGAGGCCGTCGAGGGCATCTCCTTCGACGCCATGGTGCAGCACCAGCGGGCAGCGGCGGCCATCGTCCAGGCCGACCCGGCGGTCGAGGCGTTCATGTCCTCGGCCGGGGGGCGCGGAGGCATGGGCGCGGCCAACACCGGCTTCTTCTTCATCCGCCTCAAGCCCCGCTCCCAGCGCGACGTCACCGCCGACCAGGTGGTCGAGCGCCTGCGTCCGAAGCTGGCGCAGATCCCGGGGCTACGGGCGTTCATCCAGAGCCCCCAGGCCATCCAGGTGGGCGGGCGCATGACCCGCAGCCAGTACCAGCTCACCCTGGCCGGCACGGACACGACCGAGCTCTTCACCCACGCCCCCGAGCTCGAGAGGAAGATGCGGGGGTCGAGGCTGCTGCAGGACATCTCGTCCGACCTCCAGCTCCGCAACCCGCAGATCCGGGTCGAGATCGACCGCGACCAGGCGGCAGCGCTGGGCCTCACGGCGCAGCAGGTCGAGGACACGCTCTACTCGGCCTACGGCCAGCGCCAGATCTCCACCATCTACGCGCCGACCAACCAGTACCGGGTGCTCCTGGAGACCCTGCCCGAGTTCCAGAGCGACCCGCTCGACCTGCGGTTGCTGTACGTGCGCTCGAGCTCCGGTCAGCTCGTGCCCATCGACTCCCTCGTCCGCTTCACGACCGGGGTCGGGCCGCTCTCCGTCAACCACTCGGGACAGCTCCCGGGCGTCACCCTGTCGTTCAACCTGCCGCCCGGCGTGGCGCTGTCCGCGGCCACCAGCGAGGTCGAGAAGCTGGCCCGGGAGACCCTGCCGGAAACGATCTCCTACACCTTCCAGGGCACCGCCCAGGCGTTCAAGTCCTCCCAGCAGGGGCTCGGCATGCTGCTGCTGGTCGCGATCCTGGTCATCTACATGGTGCTGGGAGTCCTCTACGAGAGCTTCATCCATCCCTTCACGATCCTCTCGGCGCTGCCCCTGGCCGGGCTGGGGTCTCTGGTCACGCTGCTCGTCTTCGGCTCCGACCTCAACATCTACGCCTTCGTCGGCATCATCATGCTGGTCGGGCTGGTGAAGAAGAACGGCATCATGATGGTCGACTTCGCGGTCGAGGCGCAGCGTGGCGGGAAGCCCGCGCAGCAGGCCATCTACGACGCCTGCGTGGTGCGCTTCCGGCCGATCATGATGACGTCCATGGCGGCGTTCCTGGGAACCCTGCCGATCGCCCTGGGCTTCGGGGCCGGCGCCGAGGCACGGCGGCCGCTCGGCCTGGCTGTGGTCGGGGGCCTGCTCGTCTCCCAGTCGCTGACGCTGTTCGTGACCCCGGTGGTCTTCGTGTGGATGGACCGCCTCCAGCGCCGGCTGGGTCGCAGCGCGCCGGTCCTGGCGGACGGGGAGTCCGAGGCCTGAGAGCTCGCGAAGGTATCAGGCGGACGCGTCGCAACGTGGACGTGGACGTGGACGTGGTCGTAGACGTGGACGTCGACCTGGACCTTTCCCAAGCTCTGGAGGTAGCTCGCACCGGACGTGCCGAGTGCACTGCCGAGACCGCAGTGCGTAACGTCAGTGGCCAGAGGGTGGCCGGTGGTGTCCACGACCACGTCCACGACGACGTCCACGTCCACGTTGTCGATTGCGAGAGGCTGAGCCCCTCCCTGATATGATTTTCCAGCCGGAGGGTCGAGGACGATGAGTCGGTGGCGGCCGTTGCCGCGCTACACACTGGGCGAGGAGATCGCCCACTCGGTCACCCACGGGGTGGGGATCGTGCTGGCGATCGGCGGGCTGGCGGTGCTGGTGGCGTTCGCGGCGCTGCGGGGCACCGCGTGGCACGTGGTGGGAAGTGCGGTCTTCGGCGCCACGCTGGTCCTCGCCTACACCGCCTCGACCGTCTACCACGCCATCCCGGCCACCTTCGAGCGCGCCAAGCAGGTGCTGCGGGTCATCGACCACTCGTCCATCTACCTGCTCATTGCGGGCACCTACACGCCGTTCTGCCTGGTCAACCTGCGCGGGCCGTGGGGGTGGTCGCTGCTCGGCGTGGTGTGGGGGCTGGCGGTGGCCGGCATCGTCTTCAAGGCGGTGCTGATCGGCCGGCTACGGGTGCTGTCGGTGGCGTTCTACGTCGTCCTCGGATGGCTGGTGATCATTGCCGCGCGGCCGCTGACTCACGCGGTGGCGCCCGGAGGCCTGGTGCTGCTGTTCGGGGGCGGCATCGCCTACACGGGCGGCGTGGCGTTCTACGCCGCCCAGAAGCTGCCGTACAACCACGCCGTCTGGCACGGCTTCGTGCTGGCCGGCAGCATCCTGCACTTCTTCGCGGTGCTCTTCTACGTCGTGCCGCTCGCGGGGTAGCCGGGCGGCGTACCTGCTGGCTATAGGTGACGCTTGGAGGTCAACACCGTGCTGCCCGCGGCCGAGCGCACGGGCGGCCACGACCCGCTCGCAGCAATGGTGCTCCTTCTGCCTCGTCGCTGACGCCAGAGCTTCAGACCCGCGTCGGCTCGCGACTCGCGGGAGCGAGAAGGCGGGACGGCGGCACCGAGAAGGAAAGGAACCGGAATGCAGTGTAGAGGATGCACCGTTCTCCCCGGCAGGTCGCCTCGAAGGTGCGAGCTTCGAGGTCGTACCCGGAGGTGCAGATGGACCCGGTGAGTCAGGCCGTTGTCGGCGCCACCGCCGCTCAGGTCTTCTTGACCGATCGGCTGGGCAAGCTCGCCTTTGCGTGCGGTGCGGTGGGCGGTTTGCTGCCTGATCTCGACGTGCTCATCCGCTCCTCCTCCGACCCGCTCCTGGCGGTTGAGATGCATCGGCACTTCACGCACGCGCTGGCAATGGTGCCGGTGGGTGGCGTGATCGCGGCGCTGCCGTTCCTGGCCGTGCGGTCGAACCGCCAGCGGTGGCGTGCGATTGTCGCCGCATGCACGCTCGGCTATGCGTCCCATGCGCCGCTCGACGTTCTCACCTCCTACGGCACAATGTGGCTGTGGCCGTTCAGTCGGGCGCGCCTCGAGCTCGACTGGATGTCGATTGTGGACCCGCTGTTCACCATCCCGTTGTTGGTCCTCACCCTCCTGGCAAGGGCACGGTCGAGCCTCCGCCTCGCGTACCTTGCGGCCGCCTTTGCGCTCGCCTATGTCGCGTTGGGGGGGGTGCTCCACCACCGGGCCGCGACCGTGCAGGCAGGGCTGGCGGCCTCGCGGGGTCACCATCTGGACCATGGGCGGGTCATGCCGACCCTGGGCAATGTGATCGCCTGGCGGTCGGTCTACGTGGCGGGAGGGGAGATCCACGCCGACGCGATCCGGATCTCGCCTTTCGGCTCGCCGACGGTGGTCGAGGGGGGGCGCATAGCGTTGCTTGCATCCGCGCCGTCGGAGGCGGCCGCAAGCGGACCGCTCGGAGAACGCTTCGCTCGCGACTTCGCGCGTTTTGCATGGTTCGCCGACGGTTTCGTGGCCCGCGATCCGAGCGACCCCACGGCGCTCGCCGACATGCGCTACTCCCTTCTCACCGAGGGGTTTGAGCCACTGTGGGGGGTGCGCTTTCATGCCGATGGACGCCGGGTCCCCGTGGAGTGGGTCGAGCTGATGCAGCACCGCGAGCGCGGGTTCACCGAGCTCTGGCAGCTCATCACCGGCCGGTCGCCTCACCTCCGGGCCTGGCTGCGATGAACAACCGCCAGGGAGCCGTTCGGGATGGTGGGGGCGCGGAGGCGGCTGTCAGGGTCACGTCGGAAGGCCATCGTCGATCGCGTCACGCTGCCGCCTCAGCCGCGGCGACCCTCGTCAACCTCGGGCTCTACCAGGTGGGGTGGTTCGTCGCCATCCTTGGTGCGGCCAGCGGGTCGCCCGGGTGGGCCGCCGCGGTGCCCCTCGGCCTGGCGGCGCTCCACGCGGCGCTTGCGAAGCGCACCGCCAACGAGCTGCGCTTCCTGGCGGTTGCGG
>JALOLB010000060.1 GCA_025456225.1 Thermoanaerobaculaceae bacterium | reverse complement strand
CCGCCCCGGGGCGGTACTTCCCCATCGCTGCCGAGACGGAGCTGGACATCGTCAACTACGGTATCTCGGCTGCGCTGCGCGTCTCGCAGAGCTTCTCGCTCGGCCTCGGCGTCTCCTACTACGACCTGAGCCTCGACTCCCTCACCCGCCGATACAACATCACCGCGGGCACGGGATTCGCACCCGGCGAGTACTTCGGCCCGCCCGACTTCGCCGACTCCAACATCCGCAGCACCGTCTCCGAGCAGGGTGACGACTCGGCAATCGGAGTCAGCCTCGGGCTCCTCTTCCGGGCCACCGACTCGCTCAGCATCGGTGCCGTCTACCGGCAGGGCCCCAAGTTCGACTGCACCTCGACCGCGAGCCGGCTGTCCCCTGCAGGAGAGGCCACCGTGGTCGAGACCGTCCTGCACGTCCCCGATGTGATCGGGATCGGGGCCTCCTATCGACTGTCGGATCGTGCAACCCTCAGCTTCGACTACGACTTTGTCCGCTACTCGCAGCTCACCGACGAGATCAAGGATGCCTACGGCCGCACCGATCAGGATCTCGAGAACTACGTCGTGGATGACGGCAACGAGCTCCACCTCGGGTTCGAGTTCCTGTTCCTCACCCAGAAGGTCGTCATTCCGGTTCGGCTGGGCGTCTGGCACGACCCCGACCACAAGATCCGTTATGAGGGAGAGGTCGAGGCCGAGCGCGCACGCTTCGGCGGAGGTGACGACCAGGTGCACTACACCGCCGGCGTCGGCGTCGCGGTGGGCACGCCCTTCGAGCTCAACATCGCGTACGACCATTCCGACACCGTCAAGACCGCATCGCTCTCGGCCGTGATCCGCTTCAAATAGGCCTCAGGCCTCGGGCCTCAGACCTCAGCCCCCACCGCCCCCGGGTGGGGGCCTTTCCGTGTTTCCGGGTTTCCGGAAAATCAGTGTTGACGGAATCCTTGAGCCAGTAGCCGAGAGCGTCGTTTGGCAGTTGACTCCCGAGATCGCAGCCCAATCGCTCGATCCGAGTGGGTGGTGGAGCTGAGGCCCGAGGTCCGAGGCCTGAGGCCTCGTTGAGGGTGGGCGCGGCGGCTAGTGCGTGTCCTCGAACAGGGCCACGAAGGAAGGCGAGAAGAAGGCCATGTCGGGTGCCACGGTGGCGTCAAGGCGGCGGCAGGCCCTGATGTCGGCGCGGGCGGCCTCAAGGATGTCGGCCTCGCGACCTCCTGCCTCAAGGAAGAGCGCGTGCCGAGCCGCACCCCGCACCAGCGCGGCCACCGCGGACGCCCTCGGCTCGCTCACCTGTGACGTGGCGAGCAGCTCGATGGCTCGGCGGTAATCGGCCCCGAGGAACGCCTCGGCACCCTGCCGGAGCACCTCGGGCGCACTGGCCGGCGAGCGGCTCGCGATCGCCGTCGGGGCCGGCGGCGCATTCGGGGACGGCACGGCCTGAGCTGCCGCGAGCGCCTGCCGCAACCGCGCCACCGACTGCTGCATCTCCTCCCGCCGGGTCTGCAGCTCGTCGGCTGTGCTGGCCCCCGTCGCCGCAGCGGCCCGCGACCTCGACCGGCCAAGATCCGCTTGCGCCTGCCGCACCTCGGGCCGGGCGCCCGCCGCCCCGACGCTGGCCTCCAGGGCAGTGGCCTCCTGGGTGACGGCAGCCAGCTCCTGCCGCAGCACCTGCCGCCGAGCCTCCTCCTGCCTCGCCTGCTCGGTGGCCTGACCCTGGCGCTGCGCCTCGGCCGCCTGCAGCTCGTTCCAGCGGCCGTTCGCCTCGTCGCGCACGGCCTGCAACTCCCTCGTCGCCTCGCCGGTCAGCCTGCTTGCCTGGACCAGCTCGGCCGCGGAGCCGGCACGCCCTTTCTCCAGTGCAGCCCGGGCGGCCCCCAGCTTGGCCACGGCCTGGTCGCTCCGCGCCCCCAATGCCGGGCGCTCCTGCCAGACCGCCGCGGCACTGCGGCGCAGCGCCACAACCGTCCTCTCGAGCTCGGTGGCGCGAGCCAGGTCGACCTCGGCCTTGCGAACCTCGCTGCCGAGATCAGGGGTGGGTGGTGCCGCCGCCCTGGTCGCAGTGGGCGGTGCGGCCGGCCTGGTCGCGGCGGGCTCGACGGCCGGCTGCTGGACCTGGCACCGGTTGCGGAGGCGTTGCAGCTCGCCCCACCGGTCGGTGGTCTTCACGACGCCCTGGCTCTCGGAGGTGGCGAATGCCGCGAGCGCGCCGGCGCAGTCGTTCGTCTCGGCCAGTGCCTGCCCGAGATAGAAATGCGGGAGGTAGATCTCGAAGCGCATGCCGTAGATCTTGATGCGCTCCCCTTCCCGGGGTTGCTCGGCGGCTGCCTGGCGCATGAGTCGCGCCACGTCGGCCCACCTCCCGGTGTCCAGCGCCTTGATCGCCTCGCTGTAGGCCTGCTTGTAGTCGCCCCGCACCGGCGCCGCCGACAGCACCGCGACCACGACCACGGCGAGGAGGCGCCCGGCCCTCATTCCGACCACCCGTAGCGCCTCAGGAGGTCCCCGGCCCGCACCGCCCGCAGCTCCGACACGACACGGGTCGTCCTGTCGGCAGTGACCTCGACCTCCTGCGAGCGCTCGACCCCGGACATCGGGTCGCGGAGGCTCACGACGTACCGCCCCGGCGCCACCTGGAGGCGCAGGGGCGTGATCCGGATGGCCGGCAGCTCGATCCCCTGCCCGCCCGTGCCGCGCACCGCCACGACCTCCGCCCAGGGAACCGCCACGATGGCGAGAGAGCCCTGGGCCCCGGCGACCGGACGAGGGGTTGTCGCTGCGGGGGTCGGGCCGGCTGGCGGCGCCGGCGATGGCCTCGTCCTCAGAAGCCCGATCCCGATGGCCACGGCCACGATCACGCCCAGCGCCGCGAGCACGAGTGGCCACCGGCGGCTCGGCTTCTCTCCGGACACGACGGTGACAGGAGCCTGGGCCGGCTGGGGCTCCGGTGGGCCGACGACCGCCGGCTCCGGCCGCTCGGGAGGAGGCGCCGCAGCGGCCGGCCTTGCCTTCGGCCCGGGAGGGGGAGCAGCCGGGTGGCGCGGCGGCTGTGCCGCGGGTGGTTCCCCGATCCCGGCCGGCGTCCGGGTGGCGGTCTCTCGCCGGTCAGGCCCCGCCGGCCCGGGCTCCGGAAGCTGGCCGACATCGACGGGACCGGGCGCGTCCGGCGTTGGGGTCGACAGCCGGGCAGGCTGTGCCTCCGCCGTTGGCGGCTCGACGGTGGCATGAGCCGCCGCCGCAGACCGGGTGAGCTCCTCGATGGAAGCCGCGGTCAACGGCCTGGTCTCGGGTCTCGTCTCGCCGGCAGGCGCCTGGATGCCGGCGGGAGGCTCGGCCGTGGGCACGGCCTCCTCGCGGACGATCCGCATGGTCTGCCCGTCCTCGAAGGCTCCGCTCTCCTGCCTGCGCGCCGCCTTGGCGGCCCTGCGCTCCGCGGCCTTGCGCTCCTGCTCCGTGCGGCGCGCCTCGTGGAGCCGGAGGCGCATGGCGGCCAGCTCCGGCCGGTCCCCGAGCTTGCGGATCGCGGCGTCAAAGCGCTCGGCAGCCTCGGTGAGTCGGCCCGCATCGAGGGCGGTGCCGATCGCCGCGACCTCATCGGCCACTGCCCTGGCGCGCTCCTGGGCCTCCCGGTGCTTGCGGCCCGCCGCCCGCACATCGACGAGTGCCTGCAGAACCCGCTCGTCGGTGGGTGAGATCGCAATGGCCTCGTCCAGCTTCGCCTCCGCGGCATCGAACTGCTCGTCGCCACGAAGCCGCCTGGCCTCGGCCAGCAACGCGGAGACGAGCTGCGCGCGCTGACGGAGCAGGGCGCGCTCGAGCTCCTTCTCCGCTGCCGCCAGCTCCGGCCAGTCTCCCAGGGAGGACCGTGTCTCCTCCAGCACCTGCTGGGCAGCAGGCAGGTCGCCGTCGGCCGTCTGGCGCTGGATGGTCTCGAGCGCCTCCGCGCGCTGCCCGGCCAGGCGCCGCTCGGCGGCCCGCGCCTCCTCCGCCGCGCGCTCCTCGGCAACGCGCCTCTCCTCGGCGGCGCGCTCCTCGGCGAGCCGTCGCTCCTGGGCCGCGCGGAGCTCGGCGGCCCTCTTCTCCTCCGCGGCCTTCGTATCCGCCAGGGCCGCCGCGGCCTCCCAGCTCAGCGGCATCAGCTCGTGGGCGCGCTGGGCCGCCTCCCGGGCATCCTCCAGACGATCCTCGGCCAGGTGCTTTCCGGCCAGGGCCACCAGCCGCGCGACCTCGGCGGCGATCGCCTGCCGCTCGGCGCCCTCCAGGCGCCGCCGCAGGTCGCCCAGTGCCGGGTCGTCGCCGAGGTCGCCCTGGGCCCGATCGAGGGCCTCCCGGGTCGCCGGCAGGTCGTGGCCCTGGAGGGTCAACTCGATCTCCGCGACGGCCGACGCGAGCCGCCGCCGCCGCTCGATGGCCTCCTCCGCCCGCTTCAGGATCGCCCGAAACGCGTCCTCGTCCGGACGCAGCGCGATGGCCTGCTGCACCGCCGTCACGGCGCCCTCGGGGTCGCCATCGGCCAGAGCCTCCTGGGCCTGCCTCGAGAACCCGTCCGCCTGCCCCGACTCGGCCGCTGCCAGCCGCTCCAGCAGCGAGTCGAGCGCCTCGTCGCGACCCACGTCGGCCAGGGCGGATTCGAGCCCGAGGCGGGCCTGCTCGAGCTGCCCCGCCTCGAGCAGGTCCTCGATGCGGCCGGCGTGCGCGGCCAGCGCCGAGGCCCGCCTCGCCCGCTCGGCCTCGGCGGCCAGCGCCTGCTCGGCCTGCGCGCGCAGCGCCCTGGCGTCCGCGTTGTCCGGGTCCAGGCTGAGGGCGCTCGAGAGCCGCTCGAGCGCCTCGCCCCAGCGGCCCTGCTCCACCAGCTCGCGGGCCGCCCGCACCAGGGACGCCGCGCGCGTCGCGCCGGCACCTGGGATCACCAGCACCCTCGTGTCCTGACCGGCCGGGGCGGCCGGGGGCGGGGGCGGCGGAGGCTCCTCGAGCTGATGAAACGGGATGGGGCGCGTGTCGCCGACCCTGGGCGCGTCCCGTGCTGCCGACGCGTCGCCTTCGTCGACGGCCCGCGGCTGGGGTGGCGGTGTCACCGGGACGACCGCCGAGCCGGGCGAAGGGGCGAGGCTTGGGGGTCCCGGAACCGAGGCCGGCGTCGGTGGAGGTGTCGGCGCGATGCCGAACTGCCGGTCCAGGCGCGCCTGGGTGCTGCCGGTCTTGCCGGCCTGGGTCTTCTCGGTGAACACCGCCGTGACGCCGTCCAGCTCGACCGCCGCCTGCTCGGGAGTCAACGGAAAGCGGGCCCTGATCGGAGCCAGGGCTCGCACGAACGCCTCGGCCGAGGGGATGCGGGTGTCCGGGCTCTTGGCCAGCGAGTGGAGCACCAGCTCCCGGAGGTCCCCCGGGATGCGGCCCTCGGGGTCCGTCTCGGCAAACGGCAGCGGCGGGTGGAACAGGTGCCCGGCGATGAACGCCGGCACGCTGGTGCCGCGGACCGGGTGCCTCCCGGTGAGCAGCTCGTAGAGCACCAGCCCGAAGGAGTAGAGGTCGCTGCGCGCATCCATCGTCACGCCTTCCTGGGCGTGAAACTGCTCGGGCGACGCGTAGCGCACCTTGCCGAGGAACATCCCGGTGCCGGTGAGGCCACGGCGGTTGATCTGGCTGTGGCCCTCATCCTCCAGGACCTTGGCGATCCCGAGGTCGATCAGCTTGATGAGAGGCTGCCCGTCGTCGTCGCGGGACAGCATGAGGTTGTCGGGCGAGATGTCCCGGTGGATGGTGCTGCGCCGGTGCAGGTAGCCGAGCGCCAGCAACGACTGCTCGGCAACCACGAGGGCGAGAGGCAGCGGCGGCGGGCCGACCCGCGCCAGCAGCTCCTCGA
Organism: Thermoanaerobaculaceae bacterium; assembly: GCA_025456225.1. Taxonomy (GTDB): domain Bacteria; phylum Acidobacteriota; class Thermoanaerobaculia; order Thermoanaerobaculales; family Thermoanaerobaculaceae; genus JAAYVZ01. The sequence continues at coordinate 11,678 of JALOLB010000060.1, read as the reverse complement.
TCGTGATCCCCTCGATGAACTCCATGACAAGAAACGCGTTGCCCTCGTCGTCCATGGAGAAGTCGTAGAACTGGGCGATATTGGGGTGGCGGAGGCGGACCGCCGTGCGGGCCTCGCGCAGGAACCGTGCCCGGATCGCCTCGTCGGACTCGAGCTGGGGCCGGATGAGCTTGATGACGCGCACCTCGTCCAGGAGACGGTGGCGCACCTTGTAGACGGCGCCCATCCCGCCCTCCTTGAGCTTGGTGATGATCTCGTACTTGCCCTCGAACTGCGGAAAGGGAGTTGCCACCCCACAGACCCTTCGAGGCCCTTCGCCCTGGCCCTGAACCTAGCCTAGGTCAGGGGGGTTAGGCTGTCAACGCGAGCAGGTCGATACCTGCACTGGCATCGAGCTTCCTCCTGGTCGCTCCCGCCTGCTGGGCGTGGCACTCGGCAGGACGACACCACGGTCCTGCTACTGCCCCGGACCCGAGTAGCTGGCGTGCCAGAGACGCCCGCTGACCGTGCCGTTGCACTGGGCGTAGTTGAAGTCAGACTTGTTGGTGCCGCCCGACGTCACGCTCGTGATCGTGCCCGAGAAGCCGCCGGTTGCGTTGCGAGCCCCGGAGATGGTCCACACGGTGGAGAACGCCGTCGAGCCGTCGAGCGCCGCGTACGGCTGCGCGGGAAGGGTCGCCGTGAACTGGCCGGCCGCGTCGAGGACCACGTTGGTGCCGGAGAAGTCGACCAGCACGCCGCTGTCGTCGGTCGGGCACGGGATCCCGCTCAGCACCGCAAGGCTCGTGACCGCCGACTCGCCGACGACGAGGCGCACGGCGCCGTTGGCTGCGACGCCATCCTGCTTGAGGACGACGCCGTCGAACAGGCCGATCTTCGGCAGGCCGACAGTCACGGGGGTCAGGAGCATCTCCACCGTCGACGGGTCCCCGGTGCGGTTGTCGATCCGTGAGGCATAGGCGAGCACCTTGCCGCTGCCGCCGGTGACGCGGATGCGCAGGCGCTGGTTGACGCCCTGGGGAGCGCTCGGGAGCCTGGTGATGGCGTATTGCTGCGCCGCGAACCCGCCGATCCCCTCGCCCGCGGCCGGCGTCCATGTGGCCAGCACAACGCCCAGTTGGTCTATCAGCTCGACCACCACGGTGGCGGCGTGCCCGGTTGTCTCGACGAGACCGAAGTTGGAGCGCCAGAGCCCGGCCGCGTCCTGCGCGAGGCCGATGATCTCGGTCGACTGGCCGTTGCCGATCGCCTGCGCCGCCGGCAGGCCCGCGAAGAACTGGCCGGCGGTGCCGGTGCCCTTGCTCGTGACGACGTTCTCGTCGTAGATCCGCCCGGTGACGAGGATGGGGTTGTCCGAGACGAAGCGCAGCGCCCCGTAGCCCTCCTTTCCGAAGCTTGCAAGCACGATGTCGACGAGCTCCCTGGTCTCGCCCGGCGCAATGGTGAGCGGACCCACCGGTGCGGGCGTCGGGTTGCTCGCGCCGCGCTGCAGGAAGTAGATGGTCACCGCAGCCGGCTTGGCCGTGTCGGGGTTGAAGACCCAGGCATCGGCGCGCCACTGCGCGCAGATTCCGCCCGGGCACGACCCCTGCCCGTGACCGACCGAGGGCAGGAACAGGTTGGTGCCCGGGGTGCCGGCCAGCGCGACAATCGCTGTTGTCAACAACACGGCAACGAGAGAGCTCTTCTTCATGGTGATCTCCGTTCCTTCCGTCTCCTCAGGGAGAGGAGTGTCCGCATTTCCAGGTGTGACCTACGGCCGCCATGTCGGGTGCCAGCTCCGGTCGGCGGATGTCAGGGTTGTCACTTGCCGGAGGTTGCTGCCATCCGGATTCATGAGGAAGACGGCGAACCTGCCGTTTGGAAAACCAACACTGCCGATGCCGTACGAGTAGAACGACATCAACGAGCCGTCCGGAGACCACCGCCCAGCCCAGGCGTCGTAGTCGCCGGTCGGAACCGCCTCGACAACCCCGTCGGCCAGCCGGATCGTGTGGAGCTTGAAGATGCCGGTCCGCTTCGACATGAAGAGAATGTGGCTGCCGGTCGGGGACCAGTCCGAGGACTGCAGCTCCGCGGTGTCGGAGTACAGGCGCACCGGGTGGCTGCCGTCGCTGTTCATCACCATGACCTGCGTGCCCGAGATGTACGTGATGCGGGTGCCGTCGGGTGACCAGATGGGTCCATGGCCGCCTGCAGCACCCGAGGTCAGTTGTACCCGGTGGGAGCCGTCGGGATCCACCACGAAGATGTCCATCCTGCCGCCGCCGACATCCTCCGCATAGGCGAGGTGTCGTCCGTCCGGTGACCACTCGGGTCCGTAGTCGTACCCAGGCGTCGTGGTGATCCGCCGCCAGTCGCTCCCGTCGGCAGCCATGGTGAAGACCTCGAGGTTGTTGTCGCGGTAGGTCAGGAAGGCGAGGCGGCTGCCGTCGTGCGTCCAGTCGCTGGCCATGATGCTGTCCGCCCGCCTCACGATGCGGCGGACCGTACCGGTGGAGACATCCATGAGCGAGATGTCCCAGTACATGTTGTCCCGGACCGAGGTGAAGCAGAGCTCGCCGAAGCGTGGTGGGTTCGTCGTCTGCTCCAGGTGCCGTCGCACAGCAGGTGGCTGGGACTGCGCGAGGCCCGCGCCACCCCGCGTCAGAAAGATGGCTGTGAGCACGGCCACCGTGATGGCGGCCGACCCGCCCGCGACACCCGGGGGTGTGGGCACTACCCGCGGCCCGCATTCGCCGGCCTGAACTCGAAAACAACCCTGGCGTCCACCCACCAGATGTCGCCGCCTCTCTGGAAGAAGAGGTACTTCCCGTCGGGTGACATCGCTGGACAGGTCACGTTGGCGACCGCGTTCACGTCGCCGTTGAGCCTGATCGCCGGGAGCCAGTCGTCGTCGCTCGCCTTGAAGCTGACGTAGAGGTAGTAGCTCTGCCCGTCAGGCGCGGCGTCGAATACGAGGGTGCTCTCGTCCGGCGCGATGAAGGCGTGGCCCATGCTGTTGTGCGCGTTGACCGTTGAACTCAACGGAGTGGGGGTCGCGAAGGCGCCGAAGGAAGGTCGGGCGATGAGGAAGCGGCGCCTCGTGCCGCTCACCTCCTCGGTGAAGTAGAGATTGCCGCTGCTCGCGACGGTGGGGTACATCTTGGAGTTGGTTGAGAACGGCGGCCCGAGGCGCACAGGAGCGCTCCAGCCCGTGGCAGTGCGAATCATGGACCACACCTGAGTGGTCCGTGACCCGTCCAGTCGGACGAAGTACATCCTGCTGCCGTCCGGCGTGATGAAGGGCTCCGTGTCCTGAATGCCGGCAGCGAACTCGGCCCGCGCGGGTGGGGTCCACACCCCGTCGACCTGGCGGGTCACGAGGGTGGTGTCGGTCTCCTTGGCCTGCGTGTACCGGGAAAAGTAGAGCTCGTTCCCATCCGGGGACAAGGTGATCGAGTACTCGATTCCGGCTTGCGTCGAGATGAAGCCCGGTGCGAAGACCCTGGGAACCATGCCGGGCGGTCTCTGTCCCAGGTACGGGCCGCGCGGGTTGGTCGGGTCGTAGGTCTGGACCTCCAGATGCCGCCGGATCGGCTGCGGGGCGTGTTGCGCGAAGCTCCAACGCGCGCCCACGACCACGAGGCCCGCGCCTATCAGCATGCCGAAGAGGACGATGGCCGGTGACCTCTTCCGCCCGAGGCCGCCGCGCAGTGCTACGAGCGCCCCTTCACCTCGGCCATCCGACCGAGACGGCACATCGCTGTCAGCGTGTCCGATGGAGACTCCATCAAGGGCCGCTACGGCGGACAGTCGATCCATGCCGCGTCTCCCCTGCTGGCGCCTCGGGGCCCTTACACACCGGGTCATGCTGGGAGTCTCGGCCCATTGCTTGGCCACCGCAACACCTGCGGGACGAAGGGGATCGTTGGTGGGGCAGGCCGGCCTCCGGCCGACGCGGAGCGGGCGTCACGGAGCCGGGATCACGCCCGGGCTCCGAAAACGAAAGGCCCGGGATCCCACGTCGCGTGGAGTCCCGGGCCATGTCACTCGGAACAGAGACTACATGCGGGGGGCGCGATCGAGCTTCGACTTCGCGACGTTGACCGTGAGCGCCTTGCCGTCGAGCGGCTGCTGGTTGAGCGCGGCGATCGCGGCCTCGGCCTCGGTCTGGCTCGACATCTCCACGAAGCCGAAGCCGCGGGACTGCGAGGAGTCGCGCTCGGTGACGATCGCGGACGACACGACCGTGCCGAAGGGCGCGAAGTGAGCGCGCAGCGCCTCGGACGTTGTGGAGAAGGAAAGACCACCGACGTAGAGCTTTGCAGACATGAATGCCTCCTGTTGGCCCTGGGATCTCCCGGGCCCGTCATCTTCCGCACTGCAGATCGCACCTCGGACCCGCGGAAGGTGCCGTTCGGAGGCGAGGCCGTGCCGCGCCCGATGGCGCGATGTCCGGCAAGGAAACCAGTATACGCGCAAGTTTTTGAAAGTCAATGATTTATTTTCGCCCGCGAATTGTCGCGAGGTCGCGTTGCAAGAACACTCGCACGCCAGCGTCAAGCATGCCACATCCACCTGGACTGTCCCGGAACCAGATGCCCAACCGCAATCGAAACAGAGATGACGTCCACTCGGTGCTGCGGGAGGGCGGCATCGAGAATCATGGCTGCTCCGAACGAAGCTCCTGCTCGGTTGCTCGTTGCACGATCCCGTGGATCGAGCTGTGGGAGCATGAAGACAGGGAGCTCCTGGCCCTCAGGAGCTTCGGCTCAATGCAATCCGACCCCCTCCAGCAGGAACGTACGCTCGGGTGGCTGTGTGGAACGCGGACGTGGACTCATGGCACGCACGGTTGAGTGCCACTCAGCGGGGCTGCCAAGGGTCGGGCTCAGGGAGCACTCCAGGAACTACCGCAGGATGATACCGGCAGCGCTCCTGGCTCCCGACTCGGGCACCTGAGGCTGGACGGTGTGGCCCTCGGCGCCCTCGCCCTGCCTCTTCCCGGCTCACGGCCTCTGCCGTAGCATGGCGGACTGGATGAACCCTTCGCAGCCCCCTCCACCTGCCGCCAAGCCCCAGCGGAAACGCTCCGGCCAGCCAGATCCTTCGCATCGCATCGTGCGAATCTACCTCGGGCTGGCCTTGCTGCTCACCCTTCTCTGCCTTGTGTACTGGGGGTACATCCTCCGCGACCAGCTCTTCTGCTGGGAGGGGCATGTTGCCCGCCAAATCGCCGACCGCATCGCTGTCCCCGGGGGATGGTGGGGCCTGTGGTCCGACTGCCTGCTCTGGGGACCTCACCTCGTGAGCCTCAGCGAGAACTCGCTCTTCTACGCCCCACTTGCCGCCGTGAGCACCACCTTCCTCGGCATCAACCCCTGGAGCATCCGGCTGCCGTCGATGCTGTGGCTGCTGGCGACTCAGGTACTGCTTTTCCAGTTCGTGCGGCGGTCCCAGTCAAGCGTGGCGGCACTCGGGGCGTGCTTTTTCGTGGCCTTGTCGCCCTTCGCGTTGCTCCCGGGCGTGATGGGGTTCTCGGTGGCCGCCAGCCGGTTCGCGGCGCTCGGAGCGGTGGCCGCCACGGTGTGGCTCCTGTCGACATCGAGGCCACGTCCTCACGACGGTATCCTGGCGGGGCTCGCCCTCTACCTGGCCACCGTGCAGTACACCCCGGCTCGCCTGCTCGTGGTCGTCTGCCTGTGGATAGCTCTTCCCACCCTCGCGATCCGGGCCAGGCATCTCAGGAAGCTGGACCTTCTGCGGCTTGGCGGGCTGCTCATGGTGGTGGCCCTGGTGGTGGGCGTGCAAACGCGGAGGGATCGCCTCTCGGCGTACTTCGATGGCGGAGGGGAGACGCTGTTCCAGCTCACCTTGAATCCGACGCACATGCGAGACACGATCGGAGTGGATATTTCCGGGCGGGAGCCGACGTGGGCCGAAGTGGGAAGGGCCGCCTGGTCTCAGGTCAGGAAGAACCTCCCGGAGCTCATTTTCTACCTCAACCCCGACCCCAGACGGCTGCCGGTCGACGAGACGGTCGTCACCAGCCCGCCGCACATCCGCATGGTCCTGCTCTGGTTCGTGCCGTTCGTGCTGCTCGGCCTCGTCCGTGCGATCCGCCGCTGCTGGGAACCCTGTCACGCGATCCTGCTGATCTATGCCGTCGGCGTCATCCCGGTGGCACTCACGTGCTCGTTTCTCCGAGCCTTCCGGATCGACCTGCTGGCGCTGCCCGCCGCTGTCTGGTGCGGGCTCGGCATCGACTGGGCCGTGACGCGGATGCGCGGCCTCGCGCCGGTGTGGCTCCTGCACGTGAGTGCCGTGACAGCCGTCGTGGCCGGGTCGTGGTACACCGCGCACTACCTCGGATGGCCAGGCGACCACTCCGAGCAGCAGGAGGCGACACGGTTCCTCGCCCTGCAGGCCCGCTCCGCTCGCACCGACACCGTGATCTCGGCAGTCCTCGGTGACGAGTTCCTGACCTACCTGGCGCTGATCGGGTTGGATCGTCGCGACGAACGCCCGGCTGTGATCGTGGACTTCATGCGGCTCGAGGAGCTGGCCACGGGCGGGCTCGATCGGCTCCTCGCGGCCTATCCGGACCGGCCTCGCCGCCCCGTAAAGGTGTGGCTGGTCCCGCCAGGCCCCGACAGCCTGGTGAGCGACGAGCTGCTCACCAGGCTGGGCGGACGCCAGCAGCTCACCACCGCAGGTCCCCGCCCCTGCCGCGTCGTCGAGCTTGACTGGCCGCAGTAGTCGGGGGCCGGGTTCTCGCCAGCCTCGACAATCCTGCTGCCTCTCGCCTCCGCACCAGGGCCGTGCCGGGCGGCCTGACCGCAGGGGTCAGCCACCAGCCGCGCGTGGCGGCCAGGTGACTAGAACGCGAGCAGGCCGGGTGCCAGGCCGAGGTCGGGGGCCTGGCGGCGGAGGCGGGCGTGGAGGTCGGCGACGGCGGGCCAGACGGCGGAGCCGAGGCGGTGGGGAGTCGGGTGGGCGCCCCAGTCGAGACGGGTCGGGGCGCCGAAGAAGATGCCGTCCAGGAAGGCGGCGGCGGGCGCCTCGCGCCCGGCCAGCAGCCGGGGAAGGGTGAGGCCCACCGAGGAGACGCCCGGCCCGACGTAGGGCAGGAACCCCTGGGAGCGGACGTGGTAGTTGCAGCGGCGCGCCGACTCGGTCATCGCGGCCGACAGCTCGGGGTCGGCGTCGACCAGGTCGTCGAAGGCGATGACGTCCACGCTGTGGGGACCGAAGGCGGCGCCCCGCGCCCGCACCCGCGTCTCGCAGCCGGCGGCCCGGGCGGCGGCGAGGGCGCGCGCCCACATGACGCCGAGGCCGAGGCCCGCAATCCGCTCCGGCGGCAGGCCGGCGCCCGTGAACCCGCCCCGCGCGTCCGTGTTGCTGTCCACGAACGCCGCCTGGGCGAGCCAGTCCACCGGGTCGGAGACGACCAGGAAGAGGCCGCCGAACCCCGCCACCACGGCGTGGTCGAGGCAGGTGCGGAGGATCGCGCGGTTGGGCGCGAGCTGCACGAGGCGCACCTCGCCCTGGACGCCCAGGGGCGGCACCGTCTGGGTGGCCACGAAGAGGACGGCGTCACACTCGGCGAACATGGTCTCGGGGGAGGCGACGCGCACCGACGGGAGCGCTCCCCTGCCCCGCCAGAGGCCGATGGAGCCGAGCTCCAGCCGCCAGCGCTCGAGGTTGGCCGCGTCCACGTCGAACAGCACCAGCTCGCGCACACCCGACTGGCGGACCGGCAGGGAGGCCAGGGTCGTGGCGGCGACGCCGCCGACGCGTCCGAGGCCGATGACGCCAACGCTCCAGCCCCCTGCCGGCCGCGGCGAGGCCATGGCGTGCAGCTCACGCTCCACTCCCGATGGCGTCGCGAGGTAGGTCCACGCTCCCCCGCGCTGGCGGCGCCGGAGCGCCTCGACACCTGCGGAGGGATCGAACCACGGCGGGCAGACCCACGGCTCGCACCGCGGGTCGCCGTCCCTCGGGACGAGGATCGCCTCCGGATCGGGGAGGGACCGGCGCCGCTGCCCCCAGTCGAGCCGCTCCGCCATGCGCGGGTCGTCCCGGAGGGCGATCCGCCCGTCGCCGAAGAGCTTCACAGGTGCCTCCAGCGCTCGCGGTGCGCGGCGTGGCTTTCGGGGTGCAGGCGCGCCAGGGCTTCCAGGTCCTCGGCCACCAGCTCGGAGGGGAAGCGCTCCGCGGACGGCTGGAACCCCTCGGGCAGCGGCGGGCAGCGGGGGCTCCGCACCACCGCGCCCAGGTCGCGCACCGACAGCAGCCTCCCCTCCCCTTCCCGGAACGTCTCCTCGAGCGCCCGCAGCAGCTCCCGGGTGCGCTCAAGGGCGAGGCGCGAGAAGTCCAGGGCCGCCTCGCCGTCAAGGCCCAGGTGGTGGGGGTGGTGGTACGGGAGGCAGTCGTTGAGGGACGGCAGCAGCGAGCCGTGCTCGGACGGCTCGCGGCCGAGGATGCTCCAGCCGCCGAGATACGGCGTGATGGCGCTCTCGCGCAGCAGCCCCTGCCACCCCGGCACCACCACCTCGCAGTGGTGGCGAATGCCGCGCAGCTCGAGCGTGGCGCGCACCGAGGCGTCGGTGATGCCGATGAAGATCTCGCGCACCGGCAGGCCCGCAGCCTTGCCCGCCTCCACCACCTGCAGCACCGGCTCGACGCTCTCGAGCACCGGCACGAGCAGCAGAGCGTGGCGCCCCAGCTCCCGCGCCACCGCGAGCTGCTCCTGCAGGGGCGGGCTGCCGAAGCGCGCCTGGTACCCGCCCTCGTACCCCTGCCAGGTCAGGAAGCGCTCGATGTCGATGGCGATGGTCGGGGTGTTGCCGACGATGTCCCGGGAGAAGCGCCGTCCGAGCCCCATCACCACCCACGTGCGGCTGGGCGGCTCGGAGGCCAGGAACTTCAGGACCCAGGCCACCGCCTGGCGCTTGAGGAGCTCCTCGTGGAGATGGAGCAGGCCCATGCCCGGCCGCAGGTTGGCGAAGAACGAGGCAAGAGCCCGGCGCGAGGTCGCCAGGGCGTCGCCGACCCGGGCGCTGGCCACGTACGACGGATGAATGAGCCCTTCCAGGTCCCACAGCAGCACCAGCGGGTCCGTGAGCCGCAGCAGCGCCCAGTCCACCTCGTCCTCGCGCTCGCCGCGCAGCCAGCTCGCCCCCAGCAGCCCGAGCTCGTCGCGCAACGCCGCCGGCGTCGACGCAAGGGTCGGCGCGAGGGCGAAGAGCAGCCCGCTGTGCAGCCAGCGCTGCATGACCTCCGAGAGCAGGCGCTGGATGACGCCACTGTCGGGCCCCATCTCGCCCGCCGCGATGGTCTCCACCAGGGCGCCCATCCCCACGAGCCCGCCCGAGTGGGCGCGGGCCAGGCGCCCGTCTCCCGCCACCACCGGCAGCACCGCGGCCGGGACCTCCCGCCAGGCGAGACCGGCCAGCGGCTCCGGCGGGTTGTTGGCGGACAGCAGGCAGGTCTTGCGCACCCGCGCCCCACCGTCCGCCTCGTGGTAGCGCCGGTGGACGAGGGGGGTCAGCTCCCCAGGCAGCTTGGCGTTTCCGGAGCGCACCTGGTTGCGCTCGGCCGGCGGTGGCACCGGCTCCTTGTTGGCCGGGTAGTTGACGTAGAGACGACGCTCCGTGAGGGTGCGGGCGACCAGCGGGTGGCAGAGCGGCTCCAGCTCGGCGTGCCGGTCGAGGGCGGCGCGCAGCGATGTCGAGGAGACCGCCGTGACGGTCGCCGGCGCCAACACCACCGAGACGCCCCGCCGGAACCAGCCGATGCGCAGCTCCCACCCGGGCGGGGTGGCGCCCTCGCGCACCACGATGATGTGCGGCAGGTCCCAGATCGGGCTTTCGGGGCTCGAGTAGGCGCTGGCCCGCGCCAGCACGTCCGAGCCGACCACCAGGAGCAGACGCCGGTTGCCGACCCGCCGCTGCAGCTCCTTCAGGCCCTCTGGGTTCGCGAGGTTGACCGGGGGCGAGAACGGAGCCAGGTACGCCTCGGGCGTCGCGGCCAGGGCCATCCACGCCAGCTCCTCCCGCAGGTTGCGCGGCAGCGCGTGCTTGCGCCAGGAGTAGTCGTCCATCTGCACGAGCGCCTCGTCGGCGTACTCCAGTGCCTTGCCGACGATCGTCTCGTGGGCGCGGGTGAACGGGTCGTAGGTGCCAGGGATGAGCGCCACCGAGGGGTGCTCGGCGAAGCGCACCCCGCGCCGCGAGCGCTCCACGGCACGCTGCAGGTGGTTGAGGGCGGAAGCGGCCAGGAAGAACCGCACGCGGTCGCCGGGGCGGTGGGTGATGAGCGAGAACAGCTTCTTGGACGCCAGGTGCCGGAAGCGCTGCAGGCGCCCGTCGTCCTTCTGGCGCGACAGGCGCTCGAGCACCATGGCGACCTGGGCGTACGCCTCGTTGGCGGTGGCGATGCGGGACTCCGCCAGCGCACCCAGCAACATGCCGACGAGGCGCCGCAGGAGCTTGCCCTCGAGACGGCCGACCTCGATGGACAGCAGCACCCAGCAGACGGTCTGCAAGAGCAGCCGCTGCAGCCCCTCGGTGCCGCGCTGGAGGCTCGTCTCGATGTCGTCCAGCACCTCGGTGAACTCCTGGTCCGGCAACGACGCGAGGACCGAGCCGAGGAAGCGGGGGATGTAGCGCGTGATCGCCTCGGCGTCCAGCTCCAGGGAGCGCAGGAGCTCGATGGTGACCTCGTTGCGCTGGGTGACGTGGAGCACCGGCAGCAGCTCCAGCAGGCAGCGCCCGGCGTGGAAGCGGGTCCCCTCCACCCGACTGACCTTGAGCATGTTGCCGAAGTGGGACGCGACCTCGTGGGCGAAGTACGCCCCCGGGTCGCGGTTCTCCTGCAGCCGACGGCGCACCACCGTGGTGAGGTAGTCGCAGTTGACCTTCTTCTCGACCCAGCCGATATGGCTCTTGAGGTTGCGCAGGAAGACCTCGCGCACCGGGTCGCGCTCGGTCTTGCGCAGCTCCTTGCAGCGCTGGGCCACGCCCACCAGGTCGCAGATCCAGGCCAGCTCCTCCACCAGGTACAGCTCGGCCGGCAGGGAGCGACCGCTCACCCGGCTGGCCAGCAGGTCGACGCACTCCTTGACGAGCGCCAGCAGCTCGGGGTCGGAGCCGGCCTCCCGGGCCAGGGCCAGCAGGAGCCGCCACGCCATGAGGCGGGTGTTGGTGATGTCGTGGGTCATGAAGGCGCGCACGAACCAGATGAGCTCGCGGCGCTCCTCCGGCGGCAGCAGCGGGGTCGCGATTTCCAGCGCCTCGCACACGTACAGGCCGACGAGCGGGCGACGGTCGCGGCGCCGGTTCTCGAAGTCCTTCTTGATGAGCTGCCAGGCCTGCTGGCGGAGCCCCTCGTCCGCCTTGGTCAGGAGCCGGCGCACGATGATCGGGATGGCGTACAGCACCCGCTCCACCGGCGCCATGTCCTCCTCCGCCTGGCGCGGGGCGCGGTCCAGCAGCGCCAGCACGCGCTCGAGCTCGTCGAGCACCGTGCGCTCCTGGCGCAGCACCACGCCCGCCGGCAGGTCCTTGCGCCAGAAGTCCTCCTTGGAGGCCAGGAGCTCGCCGATGCGCGCCGCCGCCTGGTAGCGGATGTCGTCGTCCCGGTGCTCCAGCAGCTCGAGGAAGAAGTCGAGGGCGAGCCCCTTCTGCTCGGTC
>JALOLB010000264.1 GCA_025456225.1 Thermoanaerobaculaceae bacterium | reverse complement strand
CCGGACCCCGGACCCCGGACCCCGGACCCCGGACCCCGGACCCCGGACCCCGGACCCCGGACCCCGGACCCCGGACCCCGGACCCCGGACCCCAACCCATCAGTCAATCCGGCGACCCCCGGCGCAGCTCCCGACTCCCGGGCTCTCCTCCTACTCCTTCCCCCACTCCAGCGGCCCGGAGGCGAACCGCCGCTGCAGCCGCTCGAGGACGACCCCCCAGGCGCGGTCGAAGTAGGCGAGCCCCTTCTCCCAGTCCTCACCGGGCTGCCAGCCGAGCTGGCTGAGGCGGACCTTGACCGTGCCTGGCGCAGTCTCGGTCATCTGGATGACCACCCAGGTCTTGGCGCCAGAGGTGCGCAGGGAAGGAATGGAAGGCGGGAAGCTCCACTCGAAGGAGACCATCTCCATCGGCAGCAGCGACAGCACGCGGCACCCCTCGCCTCCCTTCTGCCCGGCCGGCGCGTCGGGGCCGAAGTACATCTCGTAGGCACCGCCGGGCCGCAGCTCGATCCGGGCGTCGGGGGCGAAGAACGTCCTGACGCCGTCGAGGGTGGTCCACGCCCACCAGACGTCCTGAAGAGATGCCTTGACCTCGACCTCCTTGCGCAGCGTGCGCAGGATCGTCCCGCCCTTCTGAATCCGTGCCACGGCGTCGGCGAGGAGCCGGTTGAACTCGGCCGGCGCCTCGAGCATCCCGAAGTGCCCGACCTTCGCCTGGTAGACCACGTCGAACGGTGCGTAGCGATTGTTGCCGGCCGCGTTGGTCGGGAAGTGGGTGCCGTTGATGGCGAGGATCGGCACCCCGGCGGCCCGGAAGCCGGCCGCCTCGTCGTAGGCGAACAGCTCCGCGAACGCCGAGCGCGCCACGGCCGGAGGCGCGGACGCCATGTCGGAGGCGATCCTCTCCACCAGCGCCGGGTCGGCGTCTTTCGGGATCATCCCGCGCACGAAGCCCTTGACGAAGCCTGGGAAGTCCCTCTCCATCGCCGCCTGCCACGCGGCGAGCAGCTTCGGGTCGATCTTCTCCGACGCGTCGTTGAGGGTGTCGACGGCGATGAGCCCGAGCACTCTGCCGGGCAGGAGGCGGGCCGCCTCGAGCATCACGTCGCCGCCCATCGAGTGGCCGACCAGGATGACCTTGCCGAGCCTCTCCTGCTCCACCACGGCCTTCACGTCCTCCCCGAACGCCGGCAGCGTGTAGCGCGTCCGCTGCAGCCCCGAGGCCCCGTGCCCTGCGAGGTCCACCCGCACCACCCGGTGCCTCGGCGCGAGCACCGGCACCTGGTTGTCCCAGTATGTGGCGTCGCACGACCAGCAGTGGATGAAGATGATGGCCGGCTCCCCGGCCCCGTCGGCAAGGTAGTGGATGGGCGTCCCGTCCGCCGAGCGGGCCGAGCCTTCGGTGGTGGCAGTGGCGACCGATGGCAGCGCCAACAGCGCGCCCAGCACGAGCGTGGCGATAGCAGTGTCTTTCATGGTTTGCTCAACCTCTCCTTGGATCTCTCGGTTCCGTCGTACGCGCATGGAATGGTACACGAGCGGGCGCCGGGCCCGGATGGCCGGGCAGCGCGGTGACGGGTCGATTCCGGCTGGGGTGCGGGTGACATGTGTCCGGCGGTCGCCGAAGGTGGGGCAGTCATGGAGCTGGCGGTGGGTATCTCTCGCTCGCTGGGCTCGGTACAGCACATGAGTGGCGTGCACGTGCCAGGGCGGAGGGTGCGATGACCTGGGATCGGATGGCGGTCTTGCGAGTCAGCGCTGGGCGGCCAGCACCTGTGCCGCGGTGACGACCTCGATGGCACTGCCACCGGACGCATGGGGCTGCGTTCTGCGAATCGCGGGCACGAAGACAGCGCGGATCAGGCGCTTGCCCTCGGCCCAGCGCTCGTCGGGCACGCCCTTGGCGAGGAGGCTCCGGCCGGCCTCGTCCAGCTCCGACCGGGAGAATGGCTGCTCCGACCACTTGACCTCGCCGAGAAGCAGCGCATCGCCGTCCACCGAGGTGGCGACCACGTCCCATTCGGGGCCGTTACCCTTCCAGAAGCGGCGTGCAGGGCCCCAGGGGCCGCCTTCGAGCACGGTGTCCGGCAGCCGGGGGACACAGGTCCGGCACAGATCCTCCCACGCCTCCGCGACGAGACGCCCCGAGTGCCGCTGCCAGAGTGCCGCTCGCGTGGCCGGAACGCCTGCCGCCAGCGCGGCGCGGTGCGGCGCCACGATGCGGAACCACATGCTCGCGAACGGGTCGCCGATCCGGTAGAGCGACCGCTTGCCGCCCCGCTCCGGGTCCCCGAACGGCTGCTCGCGCTGGAGCAGCCCCAGCTCCTGCAGACGGAGGAGGGGGCGCGCCAACGAGGTTGCCGACCCGCCAAGGCGGGCAGCGATCTCGGACAGCCGGTGGGCGCCACCGCCCACGGCATCGAGCAAGGGTCGCAGTGCGGTGGCGGGCGGCAGCTCTTCCACAAGGAGGCGGTCCGGCTCGAGATGCAGCGGGCCGCCCGGGTCGAGGGCCAGGGTGTCCACGGCCGTGGTGGTGTCCGAACCGAACGGTGCCGCGAGCTCCCAGTAGCGGGGGATGCCACCCCACACGGACCACGCCCGCACTGCCTGCACGGGATCGGTGATACCCAGAGCTACGCCGATGAAGCCCGCCGGCAGCGGGAGGAGGTTCAGCGCCTCGGTGGCGCGGCCGAACAGGGGCGAGGAGCGGTCGAGCTGGAACCCCTGCATCATGTGCTGCGACGAGCCTGCAAGCGCCAGGCAGAGGCCGGCCTGCCTGGCCTCGTGGTCGACGAAGCCCTGCAGGACGCTGGGCAGCGCCGGGCTGGTCGCCACCAGGTTGGGGAGCTCGTCGATGACCAGGGGCCCGCGCCAGCCGACCTGCCGAGCCTGGCGGGCCAGGGCGCCCAGAAGGGAGCGCCAGTCGGGGTACTCAGCCTCGGCGAAACCCTCGATGACGGAGGAGATGGCCTCGGCAAAGTAGCGGCGCTGCACCGCCTCCGCCGACTGATCGGACACCGTGTAGAGTCCGCGCGAACGCTGCACCCACTCCAACAGCAGGCGGGTCTTGCCGACGCGGCGGCGCCCCCAGATCAGACCAAGCCCGCCTGCCTCCTGGTTGCCCAGGTTGATCAGGCGCCGCATCTCCGCCTCGCGGTCCAGAAATCTCATGCGTCATTATTATGCACAGCAGCATAATGCTGTCAAGCATAAGAGTCTCTCCGGGAGATCCTGATCTCTCCTGCCTCTGGATCGCACACCCGGCCGGCTGTGCCGCTCGCTGGAGGGGCTTCCAGACCCCGAGGCCACGGTCCCGGCTACATCTCCGCGGGCACCGGGATGCCGAGCAGCTCTTCCAGGATGTCGGTGATGGTCGTGGCGAAGAGCCGGAAGACGGCGCGGCGGAGGACCCGCGTCGCCTCGTCGGGGGCGTGCAGCACCGGGTTGTCGTGGTAGAGCTTGTGGAAGAGCATGGCGAGGTCGTGGGCGTGGGAGGCGAGGAGCGAGAACTCCAGAGAGCTCACGGCCTTTGCGACCATCTCGTCGGTGCGACCGCAGGCCAGGACCAGCTCCCACAGGCCGTCCGGGAGCTCGAGGCCGCCCGCCGCGGCGGCGTCCTCGGCGGCGGAGCCGGCCAGGCCGTGCTCGGCCAGCTTGTCGAAGATCTTGCGGGCGCGCACCGCCGAGTACTGGAGGTACGGCCCGGTGTCGCCCTCGAACGCCAGGGCCTCGTCGAAGTCGAAGGCAAGGACGCGGTTGCGGCTCTGGCGGGCCATCTGGTAGCGGAGCGCGCCGACCGCGATGGCGCGGGCGCGCTCGCCCAGGGCGGCGGGCGCGACTCCCTCGCCCTGGCGGGCGGCGATCGCCCTGCCGGCCTCGCTGACCAGGGTGGCGAGGAGCGCATCGGCCTCGACGCCGATGCCGCGCCGCCCCGACATCTCGATGAACGGCTTGGCCAGGTCCTCGTCGGAGAGGCCGAAGCTCACGCCGCTGGTGGCCTCCAGGCGCTTCACGGCCGCCGGGGTGAGAGCCACCATCTCGTAGGCGAAGTGAACGGAGGCCTCGGCGGCCTCGGGGTAGCCGAGGACGCGAATGGCCTCCTTCACCACCTTCTGGGGGTAGGACTGGCGCACGTCGATGACGTTGTAGACGCGGGTGCCGGCGCCGAAGGTGTCGCCCGCCGGTCGTTCGGCCGGGTCGGCCGAGGTGCGCTCCAGCTCCCGCCCCTCGGTGCCGTAGCGCACCTCGGCGGCCGGACCGGCCTGCTGCCAGCGGGCGAACGGCCGGTAGCCGAAGTCGTGGAGCGTGCCGTCGGGGTCGCGCAGCAACCCGAGCTTCCAGAGCTGGTAGGCGATGTCCTTGCCGGTGTAGGTGACGATGCCGTTGGAGCGCACCAGGATCTTGTCGGCGTCGGCCATGCCGGCGAACTCGGGAGACTCGGCGAGCGACATGACCCAGCAGCCGGCGTTCTTGCCCTCGGTCTCGAGGCGGATGGCGCCGGAGTCCTGGAGGAGCTCGAATGCGCGCTTCCAGAACCCGCGGCCCAGGATGTCCGACTCGTGGGGCAGCACGTCATAGGCCACGCCCAGGCGACCCATGGTGATGAGGTGGCAGCGGAGGTTGGCCTCGGCGACGGCTGCAGCCACCCGGGCCACTGCACCGGGGTCCGGGGTCCGGGGTCCGGGGTCCGAACCACCACCCGACCGGTTGGGAGTTGAGAGTCGAGAGTCCTCCCCCTCCTGACCCACAGGAGAACCCGGTCGGCCGTCCCCCGCCCCCGGAACGGAGAGGAGGGAGGCAATGGCGGCGGGGAGGGTGAGGTCGGGGGAGAAGCCGGCCTCCATGGCGTGGAGGACCTCGGTGCGGCGGGCGGAAAACGCCTCGTCGGCCTCGTAGCGGCGGGTCACGCGGGGGTAGAGGTCCCAGCACAGGTCGTCGAAGTCGGGTGTGCCGAGGGCAGTAGAGACCAGGGTGCGGGCCTCGTGCCGGGCCGCAAAGGCGGCCAGCACACGCTGGCGGGGAGCGCCCTCGCCCTGCGCCACCTCGGGCCAGACCGGCAGCGCAGCCGCCAGCAGCTCCTCCTCGGGCAGGAACAGAGCGAGCGCACCAGGATGTCGCCCAGCACGGCGTTGCGCAGGTGGCCGATGTGGGCGGCCTTGTTGGGGTTGATGTTGGTGTGCTCGACGACGACCTTGGCCACGGAGGCGATCGACGTGGCGGTCGCCGGCGCCAGGGCGTCGGCCAGGAAAGGGCCGCGGCGGAGGCGGAAGTTCAGGAAGCCGGGTCCCTCGACCCGGGTGTCGCCGGCGAGCATGACGAGCGGGCTGCCGACCGGCGCGACCGCGACGGCGGCGGCGACGCGCGCCGCGACCTCCTCGGCGATCGCGCGGGGCGGCCGCCTGAGCGCCTTGGCGAGCGGCAGGGCGCCCGCCCAGGCGAGGTCACCGAGGTCCCGGCGCGGCGGGATCTCCAGCACGACCCTGGGCTCCTCGACGCCGAGCTCCTTGAGAGTCTCGGTGATGACGGCAGTGAGAACGGTGCGAACGGCGTCCAGCATGCTTCCTCCGCAACGGATGATTCTACCCTTCCCCCCTCCCACCCGGGGGTCCGGGGTCCGAGGTCCGGGGTCCGGCCCCCGCCCCCTTGGCTATCCCGACACGGACCCCTGACCCCTGACCTCGGACCCCAACCACTCGGATAGTCAGCCGACCCCCTCTGCCGCTCCCGACCCTGTACCATTCCCCAAGGGGGTACGCCATGCGGAGCGAGCTCTTCTCACCGTTGGTCCTGCGGGGTGTGAGCATCCCGAACCGGGTGTTCGTGTCGCCGATGTGCCAGTACTCGGCGGTGGACGGGATGCCCGACGCGTGGCACCTCGTGCACCTGGGCAGCCGGGCTGTCGGTGGCGCCGGGCTGGTGATCGCCGAGGCCACGGCGGTGACGCCGGAGGGGCGGATCACGCCCGGGGACTGCGGGCTGTGGAGCGATGACCACGTCGAGCCGTGGCGCCGGGTGGCCTCGTTCGTGGCGGCCCAGGGGGCGGTGCCCGGGATCCAGCTCGGCCACGCCGGGCGCAAGGCGTCGTGCCATGTGCCGTGGAAGGGCGGGGAGCCGCTGGGTGACGGGGACGGGGCGTGGCAGACGGTGGCGCCGAGCGCGGTCCCGTTCGCCGAGACGGATCCGCTGCCACGCGAGCTGACAGCGGCCGAGGTCGAAGGGCTGCCGGGCCTGTTCGCGGCCGCGGCCCGGCGCGCCGCGGCGGCGGGCTTCCGGGTCGTGGAGCTCCACATGGCCCACGGGTACCTGCTCCACCAGTTCCTCTCGCCGCTCTCGAACCGGCGTCAGGACGCCTGGGGGGGCAGCCTCGACAACCGCATGCGCCTGCCGCTCGCCGTGGCCCGGGCGGTGCGCGAGGCGCTCGGCGACGAGCGGCCGCTCTTCGCCCGGGTGTCGAGCACGGACTGGGTGGACGGCGGGTGGGACCTCGACCAGACCATCGCCTTCGGCACCCAGCTCAAGGCGATCGGCGTGGACCTCGTCGACTGCTCGGCTGGCGGCATGGTGCCGAAGGCGCCGATGCGGACCGGGCCGGGGTTCATGACGCCGTTCGCCACCGCGGTGCGGCGCGGGGCGGGCCTGCCCACCGCCACCGTCGGGTTCATCACCCAGCCGGCCCAGGCCGAGCAGATCGTCGCCACCGGCCTGGCCGACGCCGTGCTGCTGGCGCGCGAGCTGCTGCGCGATCCCTACTGGCCGCTGCACGCCGCCCGCGAGCTCGGCGTCGACGTCCCCTGGCCCAACCAGTACCTCCGCGCCAAGCGGTGATCGGGAGGGACCGGGACCGGGGCGCTGAATCGCGTGCTTCGGGAAGGCGCTCCCCCGTAGGCGGGGCCAGGTTTGACATTCGCACTGGCATCGGCCGGAATGGGCTGGAGGACAACTCGACGCGCTTCGTCTTCAGGCCGATTGGTCGAGCGAATGTCAAAGCTGGCACCGAGCCCCCACCCCGTCGTGTTGCATCTGCCAGGGAGTATCTGATGGATGAAGCGGGGGCGGGGGACCTTGAGCCTTGAGCCCGAAGCCCTGAGCCTGGCCGGGTGGGCGGGGGTCACAGCGCCTTGCGCGGGGGGACGACAGCGTTGGCGAGGAGCAGGCCGGCGACCAGGGCCGCGGCGATCATGGCCGCGGTGAAGGCGGTCTCGATGCCGGAGACGACGTCGGCGCGGATCAGCGAGGACAGGGAGCGAAACCCGAGAGACCCGGGTACCAGCATGAGGATGCCGGGCACCTGGGTGATCGCTGCGGGCCGGTTCGAGGCCCGAGCGAACAGGTTGGACGCGGCGGCCACCGCGAACGCGCCGACCGCCACCCCGAGCTGGTCGTCGAGGAGCGCGGCGCCGCCCCGGGCGCCCCAGAACGCCAGCGAGCACGCGCCGAGGATCCACCCGAGGTCGCGGGGGTGGGCGCGAAAGAGGATGGCGAATGCCAGGGCCGACACGAGCACGGCGAGCGCCTGCGCCCAGTGGGGGATGGGCTGAAGCTGGGTGGCACGTACCGCCGGCAGGAGGCGGGCGAGCTGGCTGCCCAGCATCACGCCCACGCCGATCTCAAGGAACAGCATCGCGGCGCCTGCCAGGCGGGTCGACCCCGCGACGAGGTGGCGCATGGTGAGCTCGTTGATCGCCACGGTCAGGGTCAGGCCGGGAATCAGCACGATGATCCCGGCGAGGGTGGCGATGTACACCGACACCGGGGGCATCGCCCAGGCGGCCAGCACCGAGACGAGGGTGGCCAGGGTGGCGGCCAGGGGTTCCAGGACTCGCGCGAAGGCCTCTCGCCTCGTTCCGGCGAGGCTCAGCAGGCCGGTAATGATGCCGATGAACAGGGCCACGACGGCCTCGCGCCAGCCACCTCCGAAGAAGATGGCCGAGGTGCCGGCCGCCACGCCCCAGCACAGGGTCGTGAGGACGTCGCCGTATCGCGGCGGCTGGGCCACCGTGCGCTGCACCGCCTCCAGGGCCCGGTCAACGGGGAGGCGTCCGCGGGCCACCTGCTCGGCGATGGCGTCCAGGCGCGCCATCTTCTCGAGGTTGACCTCACCCGAGTCGACGCGCATGAGGTGCGCCTGGGTGTCGGGCGGATCGCCGAACGAGGCCTGCAGGGAGGTCGGCAGGGCGAAGAACTGCCCGGTGACGCCGAGCTTCCCGGCGAGGGTGCTCATGGCGGCCTCGAGACGGTGGGCGGGCGTGCCGTAGCGTTGCAGGGCGCGCGCCAACGTGAGGAGGAACGCCACGACGTCGTCGCGCGGGGCTGTCATGAGGTGATTCTACGGCCTCCCGCAGGGTCGTGGCATGTACAATCGATGGGAGGAGCCGCCACTCGGGGCCTGGTGCCCCGGCATGGGAGGGCAGATGACCGGCGACGGACGCGACCTCGAGCTGCTGGCGACGCTCCTGTCCCGGCTCGGGGTCGGCCTCATCCGCACGGACTCCCACGGCCTCGTCGAGTCGGTCAGCCCCTTCGCCGAGAAGCTCACCGGGTGGCACGAGTCCGAGGCCAGGGGACAGCGCATCGAGAAGATCTTCCAGCTCACCCAGGAGGGCGGCGACCACGAGCGGGTGTCGGCCGGTGAGGCCATGGAGGAGGCGACCCTGGTGGCGCGGGGCGGGCAGCGCTTCTCGGTGGCCCACGCTCTCGCGCCGGTGCATGACGCGGACGGGCGGATCAGCTCGCTGGTCATCGCGTTCCACGACGTGAGCCAGCGCAAGCTGGCCGATCTCCAGCTCGCCCGGCAGTCCACCCACGACCCCCTCACCGGGCTGCTCAACCGGGAGGCGTTTGCCGGCTGCGTCGAGTCGGCCCTCAAGGCCCTGCGCACCGGCAGGCAGCCGTTCGGCCTGTGCCAGATCGACCTCGACCAGTTCAAGCTCGTCAACAACACCTGCGGCCACGCGGCGGGGGACACCCTGCTGCAGTGGGTGGCGGCGCTGCTGCGCGAGGAGGCGCGCGACAAGGACGCTCTGGCGCGGCTGGGGGGCGACGTGTTCGGCCTGGTCCTGGGCGCCGTCCAGATCGACGAGGCGCGCCGGATCGTCGACGGGATTTTCGACCGACTGCAGCACTTCCAGTTCACCTGGGCGGACAAGACGTTCACCGTCGGCGCCTCCATCGGGCTCGTGATGATGGAGGCAGGCGAGGCGACGGTGGCCGACATCCTGCGGGCGGCCGACCACGCCTGCACGCTCGCCAAGCAGGGCGGGCGCAATCAGATCCACATCTCGGCCCTCGAGGACGAGGAGATGACCGTCCGCCGGGAGGACGAGGAGTGGGTGGCGCACATCCGCAAGAACTTCCAGGAGGGCAACGTCACGCTCTTTGCCCAGCCGATCCTGCCGCTCACCCAGAACCAGGGGTCGAGCCTGCACTTCGAGGTGCTGCTGCGCATGACCGGGCACGACGGGCTGTTGCGGTCGGCGGGGCGCTTCATCAAGGCGACCGAGCGCTTCGGGCTCATGGCCTCGGTGGACCGGTGGGTGATCCGGCGCACCCTCGAGGTGCTGCGGGACCAGCCCCGGGAGGTGCTGGACCGCCTCCGGCTGTGCTCGGTGAACCTCTCCGGGGGCTCCCTGCACGACCGCACGCTGCTCGAGTTCGTGCAGCAACAACTGGCGACGGCCCGCATCCCGCCCAACCGGCTCTGCTTCGAGATCACGGAGACGGCGGCGGTGGACAACTTCGAGCAGGCGCGCTGGTTCATCGGC
This sequence comes from Thermoanaerobaculaceae bacterium, assembly GCA_025456225.1. GTDB lineage: Bacteria > Acidobacteriota > Thermoanaerobaculia > Thermoanaerobaculales > Thermoanaerobaculaceae > JAAYVZ01. The sequence goes on along the minus strand of JALOLB010000264.1, from coordinate 440 downwards.
GAGCTGTCGGCGATCGGCTGCCGGTTCGCGATCGACGACTTCGGCTCCGGCCTCGCCTCCTACGGGTACCTCCGGGACCTGCCGGTGGACTTCCTGAAGATCGCCGGGGACTTCGTGGAGAACATCGCGAGCTCGGACCTGGACCGGGCCCTGGTGGAGTCCATCAACCAGATCGGCAAGGTCCTGGGGATCGCCACGGTGGCGGAGTCGGTGTCGAGCCAGGCGGCCCTGGAGGGTGTCCTGACGATCGGCGTGGACTACGCCCAGGGCAACTGGGTCGGTCCCCCCCGCCCCCTCGCGGACCTCCTCTCCGGGACCTGACCGCCCTCCCACCCAGGCTGCAGACCTCAGGCCTCAGACCTCAGAGTTTGTGAAAAATCTGCTACGAGGGCGGGTTTGTCCTGATAGGCGGAATCCGATGTCCTGCTGTCGGTTGCCGC
>JALOLB010000059.1 GCA_025456225.1 Thermoanaerobaculaceae bacterium | reverse complement strand
CGCGGCGCCCGGGTCCACGGCGAGCGCATCCCCATAGACCTGGATCGCCTGGGCAAGCAGCGGCAACGGGTCCCGACCAGCCTCCCGCTCGTCCTGGGCAAGGTCGGAAAGCACAGCGCCGCGATTGGCGATCTGGCGGATGGCGAACGGGTCGTACACCGAAGCCATCTCGTCGGCTGCAAGCGCCCGCTCGGACCACAGCCGTGCGTCACGGCCCGACTTGCGCTCGTGCTGCGCCATCCTCCAGGCCGCGATTCCAAGGGTGGCATGGGCGATGGGGTCCTCGGCGCTACAGGCGAGTGCCTCCTCGGCGCGCGCGACTGCCTTGCCGAGAGCGGCGGAGGGGTCCTGCCCGTGCTCGAGGAGCCACTCGCCGACATCGATGTGAGCGAGGGCGAGATCGCACAGAGCGCCGGACGAGTCGGGGTCGATCTGAAAGACCGCCTCGCACACCTCCTCGAGCTGACCGAGCAGCGGCTCTGGTGATCCTGCTCCCTTGGCGGCTGCGGCGACGAGGAGCTGCTGTCGCTTGCACTCGAGAGCCCGCGCCCCGGGGTCGCTGCGCGCCACGTCGATGGCGAGACCGAGCGCCAGCTCGGCGTGCTGGATCGAGGTCGCAGCCTCCGCTGTCTCGCCCCGGTTTGCCTGTACCCGGGCGCGCGCCAGCCAGATCTCGCCCTCCATGCGGATGGCCTCGAACAGCCACGGCACCTCCCGGGCGGCGGTGCGGGCGGCGACCAGCGCATCGTCCCAGCGCTCCTCGATGAGTGCAACCACCGCTTCAACATACGAGGGCGAAGTACTGGTGGCAGTACCGCCGGTTCGCAGCAGCGCCAGCGCCGGGTCGCGCAGCTCGGCCGCGAGCTGGCGTTCCCGGAACTGCCGCATCTCCTTGCTCGCGATTCCGCGCGCCTCGTAGAGCTTGCGGCGGTAGACCGCGGCCATTGCCTGGCCGAGGGCGGCGGCGGTGTCGGGCGTGCGGTACCCGGCATCCCAGGCGTGCTGCAGGCTGCTCCGTGCCCGCTCGGCATCGCCGAGGGCGAGCCAGCCGCGCCCGACGGCGTACGCGCCGGGACCGGTCGCCAGCTCACCGACCTCGCGGGCCCGACGTTCGATCGCGTCGATCCTGGTGCGCACGATCTGTCGCTCCCGCCGCGCGTCGTGCGGCGGCAGCAGCGCGGAGTAGCGGGCGATCGCCTCGACCGCTGCCGCCTCCTCGCCGAACCGGCGCGCGAGCTCCGCACGCTCGCGGGCGCGCCACGCGGTGGCTGCGAGGAGCCCGGCCAGGACCAGCAGCGCGAGCCCCGATGCGGCCACCACGGCCGTGAGCTGGCGGTTGCGCCGCGCGGCCTTCGCGAGCCGCTGCAGCGGACCGGCCGGTCGGGCCGACACGGGCAGCCCGTCGCGGAACCGACGGAGATCCTCCGCGAGCTCCCGGGCGCTGCCGTAGCGCCGCCCCGGCTCTTTCTCCAGGCACCGTTCGAGGATCGCCCTCAGGTCGCGAGGTATGCGGGGGTGCGTGGGGAACCGGACCTCCTCCTTGAGCACCCGGACCAGGACTTCCATCGAGGAGGTGGCGCCGAATGGCGGGTGGCCGGCGAGCAGCTCGAAGAGCGTCGCACCAAGAGCCCACACGTCGGCGCGCCAGTCGATCCGGTCAGTGGCGCCGCGCACCTGCTCGGGGGCCATGTAGTGCGGCGTCCCGGCGACGGCGTGCGTCGCCGTGGCGGCGGCATCCAGGTCGCGGACGAGGCCGAAGTCCACAACGTAGGCCTTCCACCCACCGTCTGGCCTGTGCTCGAGCATGATGTTGCCCGGCTTCAGGTCACGGTGGACGAGGCCGCAGCGATGCGCGGCGTGCACGCCCTCGGCGGCCTGCGCCACGACATCCAGCTTCTCCTCGGTCGTCAGGCTGGTCCCGGCCTGCCGCAGCGACGGACCGGCGATGAGCTGCATCGAGACGAACGTCTGCCCGGCCGCCTCGCCGGCGTCGTAGACCCGGCACACGTGGTCGTGGGTGACGCGCCCCTGGGCCCGCGCCTCCCGGAGCAGCCGCGCGCCGGCCTCGGTGCCGGGTTCGCGCATGACCTTGAGGGCCACGTCGCGCCGCAAGACCTGGTCGAAGGCACGGTAGACCCGGCCGAGCCCGCCCTCTCCGATGAGCTCGCGCAGCTCGTACCGCTCGGCAAGCGTGCCCGGGAGCGGGGTGGGTGGTGGGGCGGGCCGAGCGCCCACGTCGCTCAGGGTCTCGGTCAGATGCCCCCGCTCATCGTCCTGAGCCGGGATCGGGACCACGGCCTCCGTGGCAAACGGCCCGCTGGTCTGCGTTTCGCCGGCCACGGCCTCGCCGGCTGCAGAGGGGCCGGTCAGGGAGTCGTCCGGAGCTGCAGGCATGTCGGGACCTGATTCTACAGGAGGCGGAGCGCAGCCGCGTACGTGGGCTCCCTGCAAGGCTCGGCAACCTCGGGGCTGCCGTCGGTGCTCTCGCCCCGCGAAACGCCAGGGGAGAGGGGTCCCCCCTCCCTGAGCCGCAGGGATCTGAACCCCCTCACCCAGCCCAACCCCATCTGTGGGGGCGAGAGGAAAGGTGAGACCGGAAAGGGCCTTGCGAGCGGCACACCGTCAGCCCGAGTGGATCAGCCTGGCGCCCGGGGGGGCCTGCGTCTGCAAGGCCGGGCAGCTCTTCCACCGTCGTGGCAGCTCCCACAGGCTCAGTAGCGAGGCACCTCGCGCTCGATCTCGATGCTGCAGTCGGTGAGCAGGGCTGCAAGAGCCCCGATCGCCGCAAGCACGGGCGAGATCACGGCGCCGACCACGCCGACCGTGAGCGGGAACTCCGCGACCGTCCGCTCGCCCTGCCGCACGACGATGCGACGGACGTTGCCCTCGTGGAGGACCCCCTTGAGCTTGTCGACGAGCTGCCCGCCCTCAACCTTGATGGTCTCCCACGTGGATCGCTCACTCATCTCGACCTCCCCGCCGGCACTCGCCGGAGGACGCCAGCACGCGCGACCGGCGACCGCTTCTACGCACCAGAATAGCTGTGGTTGCGGGCGGTAGTGAGGTGCCATTTGGTATACTTTCACGCCGATCAGCGGGCCTGATCGGGCCGCGGGACGCTGCGCGAGACAGCTCGGGGAGCCGGCCGAATCCGGTGTGGGATTGAGAGGGATGGCCATGAAGCTGTACGTCGGGAACCTGTCGTATGACTGCACTGAGACCGAGCTGCGCGACCTGTTTGCGGCCCATGGCGAAGTGACCTCGGTGCGGATCCTCACCGACCAGGTGAGCGGCCGCTCCAAGGGGTTCGGGTTTGTCGAGATGCCGGACGAGCCGGCCCGTGCGGCGATGGCGGCTCTGAACGGCGCCCAGGTGAAGAGCCGGGCCATGGTGGTCAACGAGGCGCGGCCTCGCCCCGAGCGGGGTGCTGGTCCGGGCGGTGGCCGTGGCGGCTACGGCGGCGGCGGCGGCCGTGGCGACGGCGGCGGTCGGGGTGGCTGGGGTGGCGGGGGCGGACGGGACAGCTCGGGCGGCGGCCGCGGCGGCTTCGGCGGCGGCGGGCGGTCCCGCTACTGAACGGATAGCAGGTCCGGGGCGCCCGCCCCGGCCCGGGATTGGGAGCTCCGGCCGCCCGGACATCCAGGCGGCCTGGCTCGCGTTCACAGGGCTGATTCCCTGGCCCGTGATCTCGTGCGGTGCGCCCGGCACCTCCCGTGGACCCGCACGACGGGGTGTGATGCCGCACCCCGGGGGAGGTGAACGTGGCGGACAGGCACAGGGCTTCGATCACCAAGCGGGAGCGCGAACGTACCCGGCAGCAGAAGCGCCAGGACAAAGAGGACAAGCGCAAGCAGCGCCAGGAAGAGCGGAGCAAGCGTCCGGACCACGAGCCCGGGGTCGATCCCGACATCGCCCACATCGTGCCGGGTCCCCAGCCTCCGCAGGCCGGCGAGTAGGAACAGCCTGGAGCAGTGGGGCTCGTGCAGGGCCCCGACCCCCCGGATCGGCCGCGCCGCCCGCGCGGCCGAGTGGCGAATGGAGCGGCACCGCTTGACAACCGGGGGTCAGGGCCGGAATGCTGGCCGAGATGGCGTCATCCGCGCAGGAACCCCGGGACCGCGTCAGCCTGCTTGCCGGCTGGGAGCGGCTCGACCCCGGCAGGCCTGGCGGCCGAGTGCTGCTGGCGCTCTACCTGGTCTGGCTCGGCGCCTGGGCGGTTGCCCGGTCGGGTGGCGTGGACATCACGCACGACGAGGCTCTCACCTTCCTGATCCACGTGCCGGGCACCTGGCCCGAGGTCCTCGCCCACAGCCGCTACATCGGATCCAACAACCACCTGCTCGTCACCGTCCTCGCCAAGCTGTTGCTGGGCATCCTGCCGCCGGCGGAGCTCGTGGTGCGACTCCCGGCCCTCCTGGGCCTCGGGCTGTACGTGGCGGCCTGCTGGAGCCTCCTCCGGGCGTGGACGACCGGACCACGAGTCGTCCTCGGGCTCGTGGGCCTCACGGCCAACCCGTTCCTCGTGGACATGTTCACGGTGGCTCGGGGCTACGGCCTGGGCCTGGGGTTGTTGGCCGCGGCCGCCGCGGTCTCGGTGCGGGCGAGCCGCGTGCTGGTCCCCGGGCGACGGATCGTCCTGGAGACGGTGGCGGCGGCCCTCGCGGCTCTGGCCGCACTTGCCAACCTGTCACTGGTGTTCGGTGTCGCGGCTCTGGGGGCTCTCGCCGCCGTCGCGGCCGCACGGGCCGCGGGGGCTGCCGGGCGGTGCCTCCGCGGGGCGTGGCTTGCCGGCGCGGCGGCCGTACCGTGGGCCCTGGCGGCGCTGGGGGTTCGGGCCGTCTACAGCCGCCCCGTCCTGGGACGCATCGGGTACTACGTCGCCGACTGGGGTGGGGCGCGTGGCTTCTGGGCCGACTCCGTTCGCAGCCTCGTGGAGGCGACCCTCTACGGCAGGGCGGGGAGCGCGGTCGTTGCGGCCGTGACCGCCGGAGGCGCCGTGATGCTGGCGGCAGGAGCGGCGGTCGGAGGCTGGTGTCTCTGGCGCCGCCGGATGGTTCAGCCGGTGGCACTGGTCTCGGCGTTCGTCGGGCTGGTCTGGGCTGGCATGGCGCTGGCGCACGCTGCCGGCGGGGTGCGGTGGCCCGTGGACCGGTCGGCCATCGTTCTCGTGCCAGGCCTCCTGCTCGTGCTCGTCACGGGATGGGACCTGGCCAGCCGCTCCGCGAGCCCGGCCGGAAAGGGCCTGGCCCTGGGCGCCGGGTGCCTGACGGCGGCGGTGGTGGTGGTCGAGCTGGCGTCGGCCAACCTGTCCAGAACCTACCTGTGGCCTCACGACGCGGCGACGCGCCGGGTGATGCAGTCGGTGGCCGGGCTGGCCGGCCAGGCACCGAAGGAGAGCGTTCGCATGCTCGTGTCCTGGCCCCTCGAGCCTGCCGTGAACTTCTACCGGGTGACGCGCCGGATCGACGGGCTCGCGCCGGTGAGCCGTGCCCACCCCCAGCCGGGAGCCGATCTCTACTACCTCCTCGAGGAGGACCGTCAGGCGGTGCGGGAGCTGGGCCTCACGGTGTGCCGGGAGTACCGCGACGCCGGGACCCTACTCGCCGCCCCGGCCGGCGCTCCGTGTCCCCCAACGGCAGGTGCACACTGAGAGCAACCTGGACCCGACCCTGGTCCCGGATGTGACCCTTCTGCCCTGCGAATCAGATCCAGGCCCCTGTCCTCGTGCCGGTCCGATCGGATCCCGGACCCCGGGCCCCGGACCCCGGGGCTGGGTGGGGGTTTCCCCCTACGCCTCGATGTCGGCGATGGCGGCGGCGGCGTCGGCCGAGCCCTGGATGACGCGTTGCAGTCCCGGGAAGTATCGATCCATGAGGGCCACCGAGAGGTAGAGGTCGTTCTGGAACTGGTCGTGGGTGAGCTCGCTCGACTCCGCCTCCCGGGCGACCTTGAAGCGCACCTCCCCGTCCGAGAGGTCGATCTCGAAGTTGCCAAGTAGCAGGCCGTAGTTGGCGCGGGTGAGGAACTCCATGACGTCGCGCCGGCGGTGCTCGGGGACCTTCCCCTCGACGAAGGTGAGGAAGCGGACCACGGACCGCTCGCCATCGACGACGATGACCATGCGGTACGAGCCGTTGTCGCCGGCCACGCCAAGCTCCACCGCCGTGTGGTTGCCGATGCGGCGGGACTCCACGCTGTCGGCCTCCAGGTGCGCCAGAACGGTCTCGAAGAGAGTTGGCACGTCAGCCTCCGGCGTCCATTGTAGCGACATCAGGGAGTGCTACCCTCCGCGCATGGCGCGCCTTCTCCTGGTCGGACCCTCGTGGCCGCTGCGCGGTGGCATCGCCCGGACCACGACGTTCCTGGCTCGGGCGCTTGACGCTCGAGGCTCCCTGGCGGGCTTCCTGACGCCGGTGCGGCAGTACCCGCGGTGGCTGTATCCGGGCGCTCACGACGTCGACCCCGATGCCTGCCCCCGGCTCGAGGCTGCCCATCCGTGCTTCGGTGTCCTGGAGCCATGGACGTGGCCGCGCCTCCGCAGGGAGGCCCGGGCGGCGGGTGGCGATGCGCTCGTGCTGCCCTACTGGACCTGGGCCTGGGGTCCGCTCGAGGCATGGCTGGCCGAGCGGCTGCGCCTGCCGGTGGTCGCGATCGTGCACAACCCGGCCGACCACAACGCCTCGTGGCCGGCGCGTCGCACGGCGGGCCGGGTGCTGGCGCGGGCGAGGGGCTTCCTGTGCCACGCCGCTGCCGTGGAGGAGCACGTCCGGGCACGGTTCCCCGGACGGCCAACGGCGGTGCACCCGCTGCCTCCCGACCGCCCGCCCGACGCGGATCGGACGGCCTCTCGCGCCTGGTTGGGCGTGCCCGAGCGGCACCTGGCCCTGCTGTGCTTCGGCCTCATCCGGCCGTACAAGGGTGTGGAGGTCCTCCTGGAGGCCATGGCCGCGCTGCCGGGGGACCTGCCAGTCACGCTCCTGCTGGCCGGGGAGCCGTGGGGCGACGCCGGAGAGCGGCTGCGGGCCCGCATCGCGGCGCCGGACCTGGCGGGACGGGTCATTGCGCGTCTCGAGTGGGTGCCCGAAGGTGAGGCCCCGGCCTGGTTCGCCGCCGCCGACGTGGCGGTGCTGCCGTACCGGTCGGCGACGGGGTCGGCGGTCGCGGCGCAGGCACTGGGGGCCGGGCTGCCGCTGGTGGGCAGCCGCGTCGGAGGCATCGCCGAGGTGGTCGAGGACGGCACCAACGGTCTCCTGGTGGCACCCGACGATGTGCCCGCGCTGGCTGCTGCGCTCGAAAGGCTGGTGGAGCCGGGCCTGGTCGCGCGCCTCGCGGGCGGAGCCCGGGCCGCCGCGGCGCGCTGGAGCTGGAGCTCCTACGCGGACACGCTCGATGGGCTGGTGACCGCGGTCCTCGGGAACGCCCCCTCGAGTGCGCCGCTTGCAAGACCCACGGCGCTCCGTTCCTCCTCCTCGCCCCCGTAGGGGGAGGTGGGTGGGGGGGCGCAAGTCTCTGCTGTTGAAGAACAAAGCGCCCCTCACCCTAACCCTCTCCCCGCTCCGCGGGGCGAGGGGACCGCGGCGGTGACCCTTGAGAAGTCGGACTCTGCAAGCGGCTCGAGTGCTGCCCATTCGTGGAGCTATACTTCTGGCCGCCTTGGTGGGGGTACACATCTCGCGTCGAGCCCTGGGAGGTCGTCCCTGAGCCTGCTCTGGCTGGTGCTGCCGGCGGTTCCCGCCGTGCTCGACACGCTGGTGCGAGCGCGCCTGGCGCTCGCGGCCCGGCGTGGCGACGGGCTTCCCGATGACGCGGCGCCGCCGACTCGCTGGCTCGTGGTGGTCCCGGCTCGAGCCGAGGGCCGAGCGGTGGAGTCGACCCTGCGGTCGCTGCTTGAGGCGGCGACCGGCCACACGGTGCGTGTGGTGGTGCTCGTGGACGGTGCGGACCCGGACACCGAGTCGTGCGCCCACAGTCTGGGGATCGGGACCGTGCTCAAGGAGCCGGCGGGACCCAGCAAGGGTGCGGCGCTGGCGTGGCTGGTCCGGGAGCAGCCGGCGCTGCTGGCCGGCGTCGACGCCGTGCTGCTCATCGACGTGGGGTCGCATGCGCCGGCCGATCTCTTTGCCCGGTTGCGGTGGCCCGGGGGTGCCGAGGGGGTGCAGACCCGGCTGGCCGGCGTCGGACGCGGCGCTGGCGAGGCCGTGGCGCACTCCGAGCGGGCGGCTCAGGAGTGGGAGGATCGCGGCAGGCAGGCGCTGGGGTGGGGCGTGCGGCTGCGCGGCACGGGCACGGCGCTGACGCCCAGGGCTCTCGGCTGGGTGGCACCCCGACTCCGGACCCGCATCGAGGACCTGGAAGCCTCGTTGCTGCTCGCATCCGCGGGGTTTCCCCTGGTGCTGAGCGAGGCCGAGGTGCGCGACGAGAAGCCTGCCCGAGTGGCCGACGCGGCCCGGCAGCGGGCGCGATGGCTGGTGGGGCGGGTGCACCTGGCGTTTCGCCACGCTGGCTCGCTGCTGCGCCTCGTCGGCCGGCGACCGGGGGAGGGGATGGCGTTCGCCCTCGAGCTGGCGAGCCGGCCCCTGTCGCTCACGGCGCTCGTGAGAGCCGGCGTGGCGGCCGTTCTCGTGGTCGGCCTGGTGCGGGGCGACACCGGCGTCGTGGCCGGGACGGCCGCCGCGGCGGTGCTGGTCGCATCGATCCTCGGAGATCTGGCGCTGTTGCGCCTCGCCGGCCGCATCGGCTGGCGTAGCGCCGCACAGTTGATGTGGGCGTGGCTCGGGGCGGTGGCGCTGGCGCCGCGCGCCCTGCTTCGGTGGACGCGGGTGAAGCGGTGAAGGTCCTGCTCGTGGCATCGCGCTTCCCGTGGCCGCCCCACACCGGCGACCGGGTGCGCGCCGTGGCCTGGCTGGAGGCGATGGCCGGGCATGCCGAGGTCACGCTGGTTGCGCCGCGGGGCACGCCTCCCGCCGGGGGCGCGCCCTGCGCCGTCGTGACCGTGCCCTCGGCTCCCGGACGCCTGCTCGGGGCGGCGATGCGGGTCCTCCGGCGCGGTCTTCCGTGGACGTCGTTGCTGCCTGCGGGTCATGCCTGGAAACGGGCGCTGCGCGCCGCCGAGCTGACATCGGGGCCGTTCGACGCGTCGATCGTGCAGCTCGCCCGACTCGATCCCTGGGTCTTCGCCCACCTGCCTCCCGGCCGGCGGATCCTGGACGCCATCGACGCCCTCGGGGCCAACCTCGAGGAGCGGGCCTCCGCGGCCAACGGCCTGGCCCGCGCCTTCTGGCGCCGGGAGGCGGCGCGCACCGCCCGACTCGAGGCCGAGTGCGGCCGGCGATACGATGCCGTCTCGGTGGTCGCTGCGGGGGAGTGCGCGGCGTTCGGGGAGCGGGCGGTGGCGATCCCGCACGGCGTGGTGCTCGGCCCCGAGGCCGAGGGGCCTCGGGACATCGACCTGGCGTTCTGGGGCCGCCTGGCGTACTTCGCGAACGCGGATGCGGCCCGCTTCCTGATCGAGGAGATCTGGCCGCTCGTGCGGGCGTCGCGTCCCGGCTGCACCCTCCTGATCGGCGGCGCCGACGCGCCTGGCTGGCTGCGGAACGCGGGCGGGAGGGACGGCATCACCGTGCAGACGCCGCTGGTGGACCGCGAGGCCACCCTGCGGCGGGTGCGGGTGGCCGTGGTGCCGCTCCGGTTCGGCACCGGCATGTCCAACAAGGTGCTGGAGGCCGCCGACGCGTCGTGCGCCGTGGTCTCCACGCCGGAGGGCGTGCGGGGCCTCCCGGATCTGGCGGCCGAGGTGGCCGTGGGGCGGACGGCCCAGGACCTTGCGGCGCGGGTCCTGGAGCTGCTGCAGCATCCCGAGCAGGCCCGGAACCAGGGTCGGCGCTTGCGCCAGGTAGCCGATTCGTGGTACTCCCGTGCATCGGCTGGTCAACGTCTCCTTGCCCTGGTGCGCGGGGAGCCGGAGGCTGGCAGCTCATGGAGAGCGTGATGCACGGCGAGAGGCCGATCGTGTATGTCGTGGTGGGGACGCGCCCCGAGGCCATCAAGCTGGCCCCGGTGGTGGAGGCGCTCCGGTCGGTCGGGCGGCTCCGCCCGGTCCTGGTTGCCACCTCCCAGCACCGCGAGATGCTCCGCCAGGCGCTGCGGCCGTTCGAGCTCGAGCCGGACGTCGACCTGGACATCATGTCCGCCGGCCAGACCCCGACGCGGGTGGCGACCGAGGTGCTCCGGCGCTTCGAGCCGCTCCTGGCCGAGCGGCGGCCGGCCTGGGTGGTGGTGCAGGGTGACACCACGACCACCTTCGCGGCGGCCGTCGCGGCGTTCTACGCCGGGGTCCCCGTGGCCCACGTCGAGGCGGGGCTGCGCACCGGGCGGCTGGACTCGCCGTTCCCCGAGGAGTTCAACCGCCGGGCCGCCTCCGTGGCGGCGACGCTGCACCTGGCGCCGACGCAGCGGGCGGCCGCGAACCTGCGGGCCGAGGGCATCAGGGACGGGGCCATCCTCGTGGTCGGCAACACCGCGGTGGACGCCGTGCTGCGCATCCGCCGCGACAGGCCGAAAGTGGCGCCGTCCGGCCAGCCCCTTGTCCTCGTCACGCTTCACCGCAGGGAGAGCTTCGGCGAGCCCATTGCACGGGTCCTGGGCGCGCTGCGCCAGCTCGCCCAGGAGAACGCCGGGCGCCTGCGGCTGGTGTACCCGGTCCACCCCAACCCCAACGTGGACCGGCCGGCCCGCGAGGCCCTGGCCGGGGTGCCGGGGGTCGAGCTGTGCCCGCCGATGGACTACCCGGACTTCCTCGATCTCTTCGCCCAGGCCCGCTTCGTGCTGTCGGACTCCGGGGGCGTGCAGGAGGAGGGGCCGACCCTCGGCGTGCCGGTGCTGGTGCTCCGCGACACAACCGAGCGCCCGGAGGTGCTCGAGTCCGGCTGGGGCAAGCTGGTCGGGACCGACGCCGACCTCATCCTCGCCGAGGCGCGCCGGCTCCTCCACGACGACGCGGCGCTGGCGGCCATGAAGGCGGGCCCCAACCCGTTCGGGGACGGGCACGCAGCCGAGCACATCGCGTGGGCACTGGTCGAACGTCTCTAGACTGAGCCTCTTGCAGAATCGGACTTCTCATGGGCTACCGCTGGGGTCGCCTCGCCCCGCGGAGCGGGGAGATGGACAGAATGAGGGGCACTGTGTTCTTCAGCCACAAGAGCTTGCACCTCCTCACCCCGGCCCTCTCGCCCTGCGGGGGCGAGGGGGAGGAGCGGAGCGCCGAGGGTTCTGCACGCGGCTCGACTGTTCAGTCGTCCGGGAACCGCAGCCGGAACCGGCCGTGCCCCTCGATGCTGAGGAGCATCTCGCCGCTTCTCAGGTGCGGCGGGGCGAGCAGGCGCCGCTCGACGAGTAGCTCGATGCTGCCTTCCTCATCGATGTGCGCGAAGGGCAGGAGGTCTCTGGGTTCATCGGGCTCGGCGAGGAGGCCCACCGGGCCTCGCATGGCGTTTCATCACCCGACCACGAAGAGGCCTTCCACGACAAAGACCCGGCCACCGTGCTCGCGCAGGAACGCCCTGAGCCACTCCGAGCGGATCGTCACCGATGCAGCCACCCGTGCCTCCCTCCACCAGGACCCGGTGTCTCGCTACTGTCCCCGCACCAGGCCACCCATGAGGTAGACCCACGTGGTGGCCCAGGCGGCAAGCAGCGTCGTGACTCCGAAGACCAGCAGTCCGACGCTCTGCAGCGCCCAGCCCGAAAGCACGTTGCCGACCACGCAGCCAGTCGCCAGGGCCGCACCGATCCCGACCAGGATGCCGCCGCCGAACGCTGCGACCACCACGTCCGGAGGCTTTGGAAGGAGCTTGAATGTCCCTCCCAGGCGCGCCGAGACGTGGCTGCCGAGGACCAGCCCGACGACAACGAGGGCGAGCCACCACGACACCTTGCGCGGCGGTGTGGCCGGCGCGGACGCTGGGGCCGTGGCCGGAGCGACCGCTGACGGTGCACGCGGTGGTTCCGAAGCGCGCCACGCCCCTTGCACAGGGCTCTCGGTGAGCACCACATAGGCGTGAAACACGCCGTGGGTCACGCCGATCGGGTAGTTGCGCCCGCTCGCGATGGAGGAGAGGTACGCGGGCCCGGCGAGGAGGCCGATCGCGACGCCGGCAACCCACGGCTGCCACGGCCTGGTGAGGGTGCGCTCCATCCAACCGATTGCAACGGATGCCTCCCTGCGCCTGGTCGGGTGGCATCGGCGCCACCACCAGGCGGCGATGGTGGTGCCGCCCGCCAGGACGGCGGTGATGGCCCAGAACGGCAGGCCTGTGAGAGAGCCAAGCGTCACCGGCCCGCCCTGGGCACTGCGTACCACCCGAGCACCAAGCGAGGCAGCGACTCCCTTGAGCGGGCCGGTCTCGACCATGGCCACTCCCAGGGGAATCCCGATCAGGCCGGCCATGGAGCTGATGTGGCCGGCGCCGGTCTTGTACAGACATCCGGACACGCAGCCACCAGCCAGGACCATCCCGGTGCCGAAAATCGCCCCCCCCACCAGATAGCTGGCCCACAACATCGGCTTCGGCGTCAGCTTGACCAGGCCAAGCGTGTCGAGCGTTGCGAACGATGCCATGGCGACCACAATTGCCACCCAGATCGCCCAGAGCTTCCCGCGCTCCCGCAGGAGCAACACCTCACTGGCGGCAGCGGCGCCACACACGCCGCCCTTGTGGACGAAGAACCCGAAGAGGAAGCCGGCCGGCAGCGCAGTGAGCGCCCAGTGCTGCCAGTGCCAGGCGGCGAGGGTGACGGCGATAATCGCCAGCCCGCTGAGGGTAGCCAGCCAGCGCCAGGACGAGGGGGTCGAGACCTTGGACACGTCAGTCCTCCATGCACATCACGATCAGCGCCGCTTCACGGGCGCAGCTTGGCGTGCAAGGCGCCAAGTACCTCGCGGTACTGCTGCCGCCACGTCGCCGCCTGCTCCCGGAGCGGATGCACCGGGACGAGGTCCAGCACGGCCGGCTCGCCGAGGCCGCTATCGGCCATGGTTCGTGCGGTCCCTTCGACCATGGCGGCCACAGCGGCGAGGGCGGTGGGGCGATCCAGCCCGAAGGTCATGCCCAGGTCCGTCAGCTCGTAGAGTTGCGGCCACAGGTAGGTCGGACCCATCGCGGTGAGGATGGCATAGCCCTCAAGAAGCTCCTCGGACACCTCGGGGCAGTGGCCCAGCGGCCGGAGGAGATCGGCGACCAGCTCCCGTTCCGGGGCTGGCAGCTCGGGACCGAATGCCACGGGGTTGAGCCCCTGGCCGACCATCGAGGGGGCGTTGGGAATGCACCGGGCCAGCCGGCCGAAGCCGCCGAGCCCGGCCTGAAGGCGGGCCAGGGTGGCCTTGGGTGCCAGCGAGACCACGATCGTGTCCGGGCGAAGCCCGCCCTGGATCCCGGTCAGAACCTCGCCGATGGACGGAGGGTGCACCGCCAGGAAGACCAGGTCCTGCGCCGCCGGACCGAGGTTGTCCGCGACCACCTGCGCCGAAGGGAAGCGCTGCTGCGTCAGCGCCCGCACCTCGGGGTTCGGGTCGCCAATGACGATACTGCCAGGCAGGCCACCAGCTCGTACCCAGCCGTCCAGCATGAAGCGGGTCACGCGCCCGCCGCCGATGAAGCCAATGGATCGGGGGGACATGGTTTCTCTCCTTTCGTCTGACCGATCAGGCAATGCCCAGCAGGCGCTGGACCTCGTCCGACTTCGGCACGCGGCCGGTCATGACGACCGTACCGTCGATCGCGATCGCCGGGGTGGCCATGATCCCCATCGAGATCATGCGCGTGATGTCGTCCACCTTGACGACCTCGCAGGTCAGCCCGGCCGACTCGACGACGTGCCGCACCACCCGGTAGGTCTCCTGGCACCGGGCGCACCCCGGACCGAAGACCTCGATACGCTTCACGTGTTCCGACATTCCGACTCCTTTCTAGGGATGCACGAGCCGCCAGCCCAGGGGCAGCAGGATCCACATCCCGGCGATGACCAGCACGGCGCCGAACGACCGGTGCACCCACACCGTCCAGCGGGCGGCGCGGCTGCCGAGGTAGGCGGCGGCGAACCCGCTGACCGCCCCGGCGGCGAAGAGCAGCACGACGTGGCCCAGCGAGTAGGCCGCAAGCAGCGTGGTACCCCACAGCACCTTCTGCTCGAAGGCGACCAGCGAGAGCACGACCACCAGGATCGGTGTGGCACAGGGGGAGGACAGCGTCCCGGTGAGCGCGCCGAGGGCGAAGGCTCCGGCGACTCCGGCGTTGCGAAAGCGGCTGCTGTCGAGCCGCGGAAGGGGAAGATGCACGAGACCCGTCAGGTGCAGCCCCATCACCACCAGCACGATGGCGAGAAAGACCTGCCAGCCCACGCCGATGTCTCCCAGCAGGCGGCCGGTGAGGGCGGCGATGGCGCCGAGTGCCGTGAAGCACAGCGCGAGGCCGAGCACGAACGCTCCGGACAGCACCAGTGCGCGCCCACGGGAGGTGCTCGTGCCGCCCACTGCCGCGACGACGAGCGGCACGGCGGCGAGCACGCACGGGCTGGCCGAGGACACCACACCACCCAGGAACACCAGCAGCACGGTGAGGGCCGGGGGCGCCGCGGCGGCCCGGTCGGCCAGCGTCTGGAGCAGCTCCTGCATCAGAGCAGGCCTGCCTGCTTGAGCGCGGCGTGGAACTCGTCGGCCGGGAAGATCCCCTGGTGGCGCAGAACCTCCTCGCCCTTCTGGTTGAAGACGACCTGGGTCGGCATCACCATGATCTTGAAACGGCGCGCTGTCTCGGGGTCCTTCTGGATCCAGAAGTTGTGGATCTTCACCCTGGTGCCGAGGGCGGTCTGCAGGTCCTGGAGGATCGGTTGCATCGCCTTGCACGGGATGCAGTGCTCGCCGCCGAACTCGACGATCAGCCAGCTCCCCGAGGCCAGCGCGGCGTCCAGCTCCTGGGCGGTGACTGCAGGGATCTCGGGACGCGGCGTTGCCGACGAGCCCGCGGGTGGCGTGGAGGCGAACCCGAGCGCGGCAACCAGGGTCAGGAAGAGGGCGACAGAGAGAGGTTTGGTCACGGAGGAGCTCCTTTTCCGGCTCACAGCACGAGGTTGAAGAGGTAGCCGACGAGCAGGATGCCCGTGGCGACGACGCCGACGAAGACGGCGATGAGGCGCGGCCGGAGGACCTTGCGCAGGATGACGGTCTCCGGCAGGGACAGGCCGATCACCGCCATCATGAAGGCAAGCACGGTGCCCAGCGCGGCACCCTTCTCCAGCAGCGCCTGGACGATGGGGATGATGCCGGCCGCGTTGGAGTACATGGGTACGCCAAGGAGGACGGCCAGGGGAACCGCCCACCAGGCCCCCTTGCCCATGAACGAGGCCATGAAGTTGGTGGGCACCCAGCCGTGGATGCCGGCGCCGACGGCGATGCCGACCAGCACGTACGGCCAGACCTTGCCGACGATGTCGCGGACAGCCTCGCGCCCGAATCGCACGCGGTCGCTCCAGGTCATCGCCTGGTCCTCGGGGTTGGCGCCCGCCTGGAGCTCGTACACCCAGCTCTCCACGTGCTTCTCCATCTTCAGCCGGCCGATGACCCACCCGGCGAGGACGGCGATGGCGAGGCCGGTGGCCATGTAGAGCACCGCCACCTTCCAGCCGAAGAGCGAGAACAGGAGCACGAGGGCGATCTCGTTGACCATCGGCGCCGAGATCAGGAAGGAGAGCGTCACGCCGAGCGGCACGCCGGTGGTCACGAAGCCGATGAAGAGAGGGACCGCCGAGCACGAGCAGAACGGCGTCACCACCCCGAGCAGCGCGGCCAGGACGTTGCCGACCGACTCGCGGCGGCCGGCGAGGATGCGCCGCGTCCGCTCGGGGGTGAAGAACGACCGCACGATCCCCACCGCGAAGACCACTGCGGTGAGGAGCAGCATCACCTTCGGCACCTCGAAGACGAAGAACTCGACCGCGGAGCCGAGGTGTGCCGTGCGATCGAGGTCGAGCAGTCCCTCGGTGACCCACCGCGCGAACCGCGCATTGAACAGATACAGCAGCAACCACGCCGCCGCCGCCGCGGCCGCCAGGAGCCACGGGCGCAACCTGACCCACGCTGTCCGAGCGGGCCGTTCCGCGCCGGTCGCGGCAGGAATGCCGCTCCTACCGGTTTCCATTGCCTGCCTTGGCGGGTGGCAGAACGGACCCCGGACCCCGGACCCCGGACCCCGTCCCCTGTCCGGGTGGGGGAACAGACCCCGGACCCCGGACCCCGGACCCCGGCTTGCGCGCGCGGACCTTGACGGAGACGACCGACTCCGCCGTGGCCTTCAGGTCCTCGGGGGCGACTCCCACATCGTCCGCGATGGCCTGCTCGGTGGCGTCCGGGTTGGACGAGCCGATCGAGTAGGTGCTCTCGGCCAGGACCTCGACGTCCGCGAACCCGGCGGCGGCGATCATGGCGAGGTACTCGTCACGCAGCGACGCCCCCGAGATGCAGCCCACGTAGGCCTCGACCGAGGCACGCACACGCTTGGGCAGAGGCCGCAGCAGCACGAGGTCGGAGACCATGAGCTGGCCGCCGGGCTTGAGCACCCGCAGCGCCTCGGCGAACACCCGCGGCTTGTCCGGGGAGAGGTTGATGACGCAGTTGGAGATCACCATGTCGGCGAGGTTGTCGGCGACCGGCAGCGCCTCGATCTCGCCGAGGCGGAACTCGACGTTGGTGATGCCGTCGCGGGCCGCGAGGGATCGCGCGCGCTCGAGCATCTCGGGGGTCATGTCCACGCCGATGACGCGGCCAGCCGGCCCGACCCGCGGCGAGGCGATGAAGGCGTCGAACCCGGCACCCGAGCCCAGGTCCACGACGACGTCACCGGGCCGCAGCTCGGCGAAGGCGAGGGGGTTGCCGCACCCCAGGCCGAGGTTGGCTCCGTCCGGGACGGTCTCGATGTCGGCGTTGGTATAGCCCACCGTGCGGGAGAGCTCGACCGGCGAGAGGGCCGGGCCGCAGCAGGAGGAGGACGGTCCGCAGCAGCTCGATCCGGTCTGGACGGTGGCGGCATAGTGCTTGCGGACGGCCGCACGAATGCTGTCAGTCGACATGAGCTCAGCTCCTTTCGTGGCGGCTAGGCCGCCCGGGACTGCGACCTGGGCTGGAAGTACCTTCGTTGGAAGAACAGTGCGACGTTGACCAGGGCGATGAGGGCGGGCACCTCGACGAGCGGCCCGATCACGGCGGCGAACGCCGCGCCGGAGTTGATGCCGAACACCGCCACGGCCACCGCAATGGCCAGCTCGAAGTTGTTCGATGCTGCCGTGAACGACAGGGTCGCCGTCTTCGAGTAGTCGGCGCCGACCTTGTGGCCCATCCAGAAGCTGACGAGGAACATGACGACGAAGTAGATGAGCAGCGGCACGGCGATGCGCAGGACGTCGAGGGGGATGCGGACGATCATCTCACCCTTGAGCGAGAACATCACCACGATGGTGAACAGCAGCGCGATGAGTGTGATGGGCGAGATGCGCGGGATGAACACGTGCTCGTACCAGAGTCGCGACCCCTCCAGCGCAGCATGGCGAAGCGCGTGATGACCCCGGCCAGGAACGGGATGCCAAGGTAGATGAAGACGCTCTCGGCGATCTGCCCCATCGTCACCTCGACCACCGAGCCGGACAGCCCGAACAGCGGCGGCAGCTTGGTGATGAAGATCCACGCGTAGAGCGAGTAGAACAGCACCTGGAACACCGAGTTGAACGCCACGAGGCCGGCGCAGTACTCGGTGTCGCCCTTCGCGAGCTCGTTCCACACGATCACCATGGCGATGCAGCGGGCCAGGCCGATCATGATCAGGCCCACCATGTACTCCGGGTAGCCGCGAAGGAAGGTGATGGCCAGGAAGAACATGAGGATCGGCCCGATGACCCAGTTCTGGAGCAGCGACAGCCCCAGGACCTTCCAGTTGCGGAAGACGTCGCCCATCTCCTCGTAGCGCACCTTGGCGAGCGGCGGGTACATCATGAGGATCAGGCCGATGGCGATCGGGAGGTTGGTGGTGCCCACCTGGAAGTG
This sequence comes from Thermoanaerobaculaceae bacterium, assembly GCA_025456225.1. Lineage (GTDB taxonomy): Bacteria > Acidobacteriota > Thermoanaerobaculia > Thermoanaerobaculales > Thermoanaerobaculaceae > JAAYVZ01. The sequence continues at coordinate 5,228 of JALOLB010000059.1, read as the reverse complement.
GCCCCAGAACGCCTCGACTCCGGTCCACAGGGCACCCACCGCCACGCCGAGCGCCATGGCGGCGAAGATCCACAGCGTGAGGTAGCGATCGAGGAACGACAGGCGCCGGGTGATCGAGGCGGTCATGAGCAGCAGCCTTCCTTTGTGGCCTGGGCGGCCAGGTGGGCGAGGTCGAAGTCGGGGCGGCACACCGCCTCGACCGCGATGGTGCTGAGGATCCCGAGAAGCCGTGCGTCCTCCTGGATCTGGGGATCGGCGAGGAGGTCCGGCCAGAGCGCGAGCAGCGTGTCGGCACCAGTGGCCGAGAGGTGGTAGTGGACCCACCGCCCGTTCTTGCGCTCCTCGACCAGGTCAGCCCTCCTGAGCTCGGCCAGGTGGGCCGAGACCGTCGAGGCGGCGAGGGAGAGCAGCGCGGTGATCTGGCAGACGCACAGCTCGCCGTCGCGTAGCATGGCGAGCATGCGCAGGCGGGCCGGGTGGGCGATGGCCTTGTGGATCTGGACCTGGCGGGAGAGGGGAGAGGCTCTCATTTCGTCACCTCGCGAAATATCGTACCATGCGCCCCGGTTGTCAAGCCTGTTGGAGGCGTACCATGACTTCGACTCCCCTTTCGGACCCCGGACCCCGGACCCCGGACCCCGCACGTCGCAGGCGCGTCCTCGTGCTCTGCACCGGCAACTCCTGCCGCTCGCAGATGGCCGAAGGGTGGGTCAACCATCTTATCGGTGACAGGTGGGAGGCTCACTCCGCGGGCACGCTCCCGGCGGCGATGGTCAACCCAAACGCCGTGAGAGTGATGGCCGAGGTGGGCGTGGACATCTCCGATCACCGGCCGAAGCTCGCGGCCGACTTGACCGGACAGCCATGGGACCTCGTGGTCACGGTGTGCGACCACGCCCGGGAGGTCTGCCCGTTCTTTCCGCATCCTGGCGAGCAGATCCATGTGGGGTTTCCGGACCCCGTGGCAGCGGTGGGCACCGAGGAGGAGGTCCTGGCCGTGTACCGCCAGGTGCGCGACGACATCCGCGAGCGGCTCATCTCCGAGGTCGCCAGGCGCGGTTGACCGTGTCGCCGTATGATGGCCGTCGGCGGAAGCCTCGCCGCGGGCATTTCGGGGGAGGGGACATGAGAGCGGTGCCGGTTCTGGTCCTGATGGTTGGCCTGGGGATGGTCGGGAGCGCGGGAGTCGCCGGGCCGCCGGCGCAGGCGGACCAGGCGCAGCTCGAAGCGCAGGTGCGGCAGATCCTCCGGGAGTCCCCGCTGATCGACGGTCACAACGACCTCGCCGAGGGCCTGGCCGATGTGTTCGGCAACCGCCTCGACCGTGTCGACCTCCGCGCCGGCACCTCGACGCTCGAGGAGCCCTTCCAAACCGACATCCCCCGGCTGCGGCAGGGCGCCGTGGGCGGGCAGTTCTGGTCGGCGTTCGTGCCGTCCGAGCTGGACGGCCCGGCCGGGGTACAACTGGTCCTCGAGCAGATCGACGTCATCAAGCGGATGGTGGCGAAGCACCCGGACACCTTCGAGCTGGCGCTGACGGCGGCGGACATCGAGCGCATCCATCGTGCGGGTCGCGTCGCCAGCCTCATCGGCATCGAGGGCGGGCAGGCGATCGGCAGCTCCCTGGCGGTCCTGCGCCAGACCTTCGCGTGCGGGGCGCGCTACATGACCCTCACCCACTGGAGGTCGCTGCGGTGGGTCGACGCGGCGACCGGGGAGCCGCTCCACGGCGGGCTCACCCAGTTCGGCCGCGAGGTCGTGCGCGAGATGAACCGGCTCGGCATGCTGGTGGACCTCTCCCACGTCTCGGACGCGGTGATGCGCGACGCCCTGGCCATCAGCGAGGCGCCGGTCATCTTCTCCCACTCCTCGGCGCGGGCGGTGTGCAACCACGTCCGCAACGTGCCAGACGACATCCTCGAGCAGGTCGCGGCCAGGGGCGGCCTGGTCATGGTCAACTTCGCGCCGGGGTTCATCTCGGACGAGGCCAGGCTCTACGACGAGGTGGCGTGGCCGGAGCATGACCGTATCAGCAAGCTGTACCCCGACGATCGTGCGCGCGTACGGACCGAGTTCGCCGCGTGGCAGACGGCCCACCCGGCGCCCGTCGTGACCCTTGCCCAGGTGGCCGACCACCTCGACCACATCAAGCGGGTGGCGGGCATCGACCACGTGGGGATCGGCTCGGACTTCGACGGCATCGGCCGCACCCCGGTCGGCCTGGAGGACGTGTCGAAGTACCCGGCGCTGCTCGCCGAGCTGCTGCGCCGCGGCTGGACGCCGGCCGAGATCAAGAAGGTTGCCGGCCAGAACCTCCTGCGGGTCCTGCGCGACGCCGAGAAGGTCGCAGCCCGCCTGCAGCGCCAGCGCCGCCCCTCGGAAGCCCACATCGAGGACCTGGATCGGCCGGCGCAGCCGCGGGGAGCGGTCGAGCACCAGCAGTAGCGCCCGGGTCCTGCTGACCAGTAGCGGCGGGGCAGATCCGATCAGAGATCGAAGGGGTCAAGCCCGCGGTGCGTCGGCCGGCGGTTCTGCGGCGGGGGCAGCCAGGCGGGCCAGGCCAGCAGGTCGAGTCGGTGCAGGAGCGAGGCGTGGCGACCCTTGCGGTGACGGCGCAGCGCCGCGAGGTCCTCGGCGGTCACCGGCAGGTCGCGCTCGAGGTCGAGCGGGTCAGACGGAGGCGAGAAGCTCGTCAAAGCGCCCCTCCATGTGCCGGCGTGCGAACTGCGCCCGAATCGCTTCGCGGTCCACGCCCGGCAGGCCGAGGATGTAGCGGATGTCGCCGAGGTCCTGGATGCGGGTCGGGTCCTGGTCCACGGCGTGGACCTTCATCGCGGCGAGGTGCTCGGGGGAGACGACCGGCCACTCCCGCCCGGCAGGCCCTGGGATGCGCCTGACGGCGCTGAAGACGGTCTCGGCGGTTGGCCCGGCGATCCACACCATGTCGATGCATCCGAGCTCGTCGCTGGAGTGGCGGTGGTTCGAGAAGCCGCACGAGCGGTAGAGCGTCTCGTAGCCCTCGCTCTCGAGAAAGGCGATGAGACTGTCCCGGGCAGCCGCGTCGGCCACGAGGTCGAGGTCGAAGGTGAGGCGCCCGAGCCCGTACGCTGCCATCGCCAGCCCACCGCACAGCGCGAAGCGGATCCCCTCGGTCTCGCAGCGGTCGCCAACCAGTCCGAGCACGCGCGCGAAGTCCACCGCCAGCCCTCCTGCTCAAGCGTAACACCGAGCGCGGCGTCCGGATGCAGGCCGTCCCTGTGCTATCGTCGCAGCTCATGGACGGCAAGGACGAGGCGGTCGCGGCGTTTGTCACGCGGTGGCGGGCCTCGTCGGCTGCCGAGCGAGCGAACTACCAGCTCTTCCTCGCCGAGCTGTGCGATCTCCTCCAGGTTCCCCGACCCGACCCCTCGGTGGCCGACGACACAGCCAACGCCTACGTCTTCGAGCGGGCCGTGGCGTTCCGCTACCCGGACGGCAGCAGCTCCACCGGACGCATCGACCTCTACAGGCGTGGCTGCTTCGTCCTGGAGGCGAAGCAGGGGAGTGACACGCCCGCCGAGCAGCCCGCCCTTGGTCAATCCGTGGCAGCACGGAGGGGGACAGCGCGGCGGGGCACGGTCGCCTGGGATGGCGCCATGGTGCGTGCAAAGGGTCAGGCCGAGCAGTACGTGCGCGCGCTGCCTGCCGTGGAGGAGAACCCGCCGTTCGTGATCGTCGTGGACGTGGGTCACTGCATCGAGCTGTACGCCGACTTCTCCCGTTCCGGGAAGACCTACGTTCCGTTCCCCGACCCGCGCGCCCACCGCATCCCCCTCGACCGTCTCGCCGATCCCGAGGTCCGGGAGCGCCTGCGGCTCGTCTGGGCCGACCCCCTTGCCCTCGACCCCTCCCGGCGCAGCGCCCGGGTAACGCGCGAGGTCGCGGCGCGCCTGGCCGCGCTGGCGCGTTCGCTGGAAGAGGCTGGCCACGCCCCGGAGGACGTCGCGCACGTCCTCATGCGCTGCCTGTTCACGATGTTTGCCGAGGATGTCGGGCTGCTGCCCGGCCGCGGCTTCACCGAGCTGCTGCGGCAGGCTCAGGACCGGCCCGAGACGTTCGCGCCGATGGTCGAGTCGCTGTGGGCGACGATGCGCACCGGCGGCTTCTCCCCGGTGCTGCGGGAGTTTCTGCCGCGCTTCAACGGCGGGCTGTTCGAGGATGCCCGGGCGCTGCCACTCGGCGAGGCGCAGATCGCCCTGCTCGCCCAGGCCGCCGAAGCGGACTGGAAGGACGTGGAGCCCGCCATCTTCGGCACGCTGCTGGAGCGTGCCCTCGACCCCGCCGAGCGCCACGCCCTGGGCGCCCACTACACGCCGCGCGCCTACGTGGAGCGGCTCGTCATGCCGACTATCGTCGAGCCGCTGCGGGACGACTGGCAGGCGGCGTTCGGCGCGGCGATCACCCTCGCACAGCAAGGCAAGCTCGACGGGGCGGCGGCCGAGGTGCGCGCCTTCCACCAGAAGCTCTGCGCGGTGCGGGTGCTGGCTGGAGGGGTTCGGCGAGAAGCAGCAGCTCCTCGACATCTCCGGCCAGACCGTGGACCCCCACCAGCTCCTCGGGATCGAGCTGAACCCGCGCGCCGCCGCGATCGCCGAGCTGGTGCTGTGGATCGGCTTCCTGCAGTGGCACGTGCGGACCCGCGGGCGGGCCAACCCGCCCGACCCGATCCTCAAGGCGTACCACAACATCGAGTGCCGCGACGCGGTCCTCGCCTACGACTTCCCGCCCCAGGCGCGACGCGACGCCGACGGTCAACCGGTGACCCGCTGGGACGGTAGGACCACCAAGGTGCACCCCGTGACAGGCCAGGACGTGCCGGACGAGACCGCCCGCGTCCAGGCCTGGGAATACCCGAACGCCCACGCGGCCGAGTGGCCCGACGCCGACTTCATCGTCGGCAACCCGCCGTTCATCGGGGGTTGGCGAATTCGTCAGAACCTCGGCGACGGTTATGTCGAGGCACTGTGGCGGACCCACCCAGTCATCCCGCAGAAGGCTGACTACGTCATGTACTGGTGGGACCACGCCGCAGCCCTTGCCGACGAGGGCAGGGTGCGCCGCTTCGGACTGATCACCACCAACAGCATTACGCAGGTCTTTCAGCAACGTATCGTGCAACGCCACTTGGATGCCGGACTGTCGATCGCCTTCGCGATTCCGGACCACCCATGGGTCGACTCGGCCGATGG
>JALOLB010000263.1 GCA_025456225.1 Thermoanaerobaculaceae bacterium | reverse complement strand
CAGCCCCAGGGTGCGCCCGAGGAAGGTGGCCATCTCGGCCCTGGTGAGGGTGGCCTCGGGGCAGAAGGTGGTGGGGGTGCAGCCGGTGGTGAGCCCCTCGGCGAAGAGCTGCTCGATCCAGGCGGCGGCCCAGTGGCCGAGGGGGACGTCGGTGAACACGGTGCCGGTGGCAGCGGGGGGTACGTAGTCGCCGCCGTGCCGGAGGCGGAGCAGGAAGACGGCCATCTCGGAGCGCTGGATGAGGGAGTCCGGACAGAACCGGCCGGGGAGGCCGCAGCCCTTGGTGATGCCGTCGGCGGCCAGGTGCTCGATCTCCGGGGCGGCCCAGAAGCTGGCGGGGACGTCCGTGAAGAGCGTGCCGGTGGGTGCCGGGGGCACGAAGTCGGGCCCGTGCTTGGCGCGCACCAGGAAGACGGCCATCTCGGCGCGGGTGGTGGTGGAGTCCGGACAGTACAGCGGCGTGGTGGGGATGCAACCGCGGGTGAGACGGGCGTGGTAGAGCGCTTCGACCTCCCGGTAGGCCCAGTGGTCGGGCTGGACGTCGCCGAAGCTGCGGCCGATGTGCACCGTCCAGGTCTTGGTCGTGCCCCCGGTCAGCGTCTCCATGAGCGTGGCATCCCAGTGCAGCGCCGGGCGGGACGCCGGATCGCTAATCCCGAGCGCGTACGAGTCGGTGCTCGCGGCGTCGGCGCCGCCGGCGATGCTGCCGTAGGCCGCGGTCGCGTCCAGCAGGGTGTAGGTCGCCCCCGCCGGGCCACCAAGTCCCGCGGCACTGCCGTTCACGGTTCCGGCACCGGCGCCGTTGTTGTGCCAGGTCGGGGAGACGACGACCTGCTCGCCCGGCTCGAGCACGCGATTGGCGTTGGAGCTGCCCGGCAGGTGGGAGGCCGCATCCACGGCAACGCTCACGGCCGACAGGCTCATGGTGATCTCGATGGTCCCGTTTCGGGTGCACCCGACATCGCCGATACTGGCTGAAACGGTCCAGGGATAGGTTCCGGGAGCGGGGAAGGTGTGAGAGGCGTTCTGGGTCGAGGCGCTGCCACCGTCCCCGAAGCTCCAGGCAAAGCTCGGAGTGCCGGTGCAGTTGGAGGGTGTGGCGGTGCTCTGGAACCCCACTGCCGTTCCGACCGGAGCGTTCGACGGCACGGTGGTGCCGCAGGTCAGCGTGCAGCCGGTTCCGGTGGCGCACGAGGCCGGGGTCTGGACGTTGGTGACGGTCACGTCGTCGATCCACCACCCCTGGCCGGTGGTGTTGGTGTCGGTGGACAACCGCCAGCGCAGGCGGACCGTGGAGTTGGCGTAGGCGGCCAGGCTTCCGGTGTAGGAAGCCCAGGTGGCGTTGGTGCCGGAAAAATAGGTCCGGCCGGACGGCAGGCCGCAAGCGTCGCCGGTGTTGGAGACGGAGGACGGGTAGGTGACGGTCAGTCGCTGCCACGACGTCCCGTTGTCCTGGCTGACCTCCACCTGTCCCTTGTCCCAGTTGGACTCGATGTCATAGTGCGACCAGAAGGTGAGCTGGGAGCCCGTGCCGAGGAGCAGGGGCGGCGAGGTGAGGCTCACGCACTGGTTGTTGCCGTAGGTCCCCGTGCGGTAGACCTTGGGCCCGCTGTGGCCGCCGCTGGTGGCGACGGTCCATGGCGACTGGGGCGTCAGGGTGGCGGTGCCGGAGTCGCCGGCGGTGTCGGTCCAGGTGCCGATGGCGATGGCGCCGGTCGGGACGCCGGTCCGGATCATGGTATTGGCGTCCTCGCTGGTGTTGCCGGCATCGGTGGCGCGCACGACGTAGTGGTAGGCCGTGCCGCTCTGCAGGCCGATGGCGTCCGTGTAGGCGAGGCCGGGCACGCCGGTGGCGATCCGGTTCGCCGGGCTCGGCGTGAACGGGCTCACCGTGCTGCGGTGGACGTTGTAGCCGAGCGGCCCGCCGCACCAGGCGGTGGCGGCGTTCCAGCTCAGGCCCAGGGTGCAGGTGGCAACGGCGCCGTTGGTCACGCCTGCCAGGCCCTCGAACGACGGCGGCTCCAGGCAGCTTCCGGTCGTGCTGGCGGTCGTGCAGAGGCTCCAGGTGGACAGGCACTCGGCCTTTCTGACCCGTACCCGATAGGCATACGTGATGCTGCCCGAGGCGGTCGAGTCCACGAGGCTCGTGCCCGTGGTCTCACCCACCTTGATCGCCGGGTGGGTGGCGGCGCACCCGCCGGGGGTCCGCCACACCTCATAGGTGAGGCCGCTGCCGGCCGACGACCAGCTCACCGCGATGCGGTTGTCGCCGTCCGCCTGGGCGTTGACGGTGGTCGGCGGGGTCGGGTAGGGCGCCGCGCAGAGGGCTTCTGCCAGGTGGGCGGCGGTGGCCACGTAGGCCTTGACGGTGCCGTAGAAGAACGCCCCGGCGCCGCAGTTGGCGCGGGTGTCGGTGGACTTGTGGTAGTAGGGGTAGGAGCCGCCGTGGCCGCAGGAGCCCTCGTTGTCGGTGATGCCGCACACGGCGGGGTAGCCAAGGTCCCAGAACGGGGCGTGGTCGCTGTAGACCATGGACGGGCACTGGAACGGGTCGACCGCACAGCCGGTGCCGTAGTCCGCGGCGCACTGCTGCATGAGCAGGCCAAGCCAGTGGGAGGAGCTGTTGGTGTTGAGGTCGAGGGTCTCGCCCGTGCTCGGCAGCCCGTCCCCCTGCCAACCGGTCATGTCGGCGTTGAGCACGCCCAGCACCTGCTCGCCGGCACCGATACTGCCCGCGTAGTGCTCGGAGCCGTAGAGACCCTGCTCCTCGCCGGTCACGGCGACGAAGCGGACGGTGTTGGCGAAGGTGAAGCCGGCCATCGCCTGGGCTGCCGAGGTGACGGTGGCGGCGCCACTGGCGTTGTCGTCGGCGCCCGGGGCCGAGCCCGACGACGGCATGTCGTCGAGGTGACCGATGATGATGACGACCTTCTCCGGATGGGTTTGCCCGACGATGGTGCCGACGACGTTGGGAGCGTGCCCGGAGGTGTGCTGCTGGTAGACCGGGTTGAGCCCGAGGGCCTGGAGCTTGGTGTGGACCACCTGGGCCGCCGTCTGGCACCCGGCGGACGTCGAGTAGCGCGTCGTCGCGGCGGTGATGAGCTCGTCCCAGTTGGCCGAGATGGCAGTATCGGTCATGCCGCTGACGATCTGCTGCACGGTCGGGTTGGTCGCCAGGCGGGGGGTCTGGCTGACCTCCTGCCACGCGGCGTAGGCCTCGGGGACCGGCCGGGCCGGCCGGAGCGGCTGCAGGGGCAGCCAGCGGACGAAGAAGCGCGGGGACCCGAGGCACTCGGGAGAGAGCTCTCCCGCCGTGCGCAGGAGCGCCCAGTCCTCTTCGGCCAGCAGCACGTCCCCGCACGCCGCGAGGTCCGAGGCGACCGCACCTACCCTCAACCCGATCGCGAAGTAGCGCCAGCCGCTGGTGTCCGTGTCCACCACCAGGGCGTCCCGTCCCATCGCCTGGAGCTGTCGGCCGGTGGCGGCAGCGTCGCCGAGGGCCAGAAACGCCGACTCGCGTTCCAGGACCAGGGTGATGCCGTGCTGGATCAGCGTCGTGCGGTCGTCGGCGTGGCGTCGCGCGACCCGTAGCAGCGCGGGACCTCCCGCTTCGGTCGAGCCAGCGCAGGTGCTGGCGATGGCGAGGACAAGGGCGGCGAGACGGGTTCGGGTCACGGTGCCTCCTGGGGTGGCGGGAGCAGAGGGTGCGGTCGGGGGGCCACTCCGCGCTGGATTATACGGTCCATCGGGTTGACCTGCGTCGTGCGCACGGCGTGGCGACCTCACCCGACTCGCGGCAGTGGACCGCCCCGGGGCGGAGGGCCGTGCCCCGGCCCTCGGAAGACCGGGAGAGGCCAGGCCCCGCGGTCGCTCCAGTGCGAGCTTCGGGCGGTGTCCCGGGCGGCCCAGGTTGCGGAGTAAACTGACCGCATCTCGCCCCCGCCGGGCGGCGACATGCAACCGGTGCCGCGTCGCAGGGGAGTGAGGCTGGTGGGAGGCGTCATGCGCGATCTTGGCCCGGCCCTGGGGGGTGTGCAGGCTCCGCTCGGAGGATCGACCGGACTCCGGCCGCCCGGGGGAGGCACTGGAGCCCAGGCCACCAGGGTTCTCGACCCGGCCGAGGAGCAGCGCCTGGCCACGTGGCGGGCCACGCTCCAGCAGGTGGCGGGCATCGGGACCGGCCGGAGCCACTCCCTGGGCTCGGCCCGGCTGCGGGTCGGGCGGGCCACCGGCAGCGATCTCGTGATCGAGGATGGCAGCGTCTCGCGGACCCACGCCGAGCTCCGCTTCGAGGACGGGTCGTGGGTCGTGGAGGATCTGCGGTCGGCCAACGGCGTGCAGGTGGACGGCAAGCCGGTGCAGACGGCCCGGCTCACCCCGGGGTGCCGCCTTGCCCTCGGCAACGTGCAGCTCGTCTTCCAGCAGCCCGTCCCGGAGATCGGTGTGAGCGAGCGCATCGCCCTGCTCGGCCGGAGCGAGCTGCTCGCCAACCTGAGCGCCGACGCCAAGCAGGCCATGGCGGCGGACCTCGGGGTGCGGCACGTCCCGAAGGAGACGGTCATCCTGCGCGCCGGCGCCGCCCTGGAGGCGATGCTCTTCGTGGTCGCGGGGCAGGTGCGGGTGGTGGACATCAACGAGGAGGGCGGCGAGCGGGTCGTGGAGCGGCTGGGAGGCGGCGGGTGCTTCGGGGACCGCCTCCTCCTGGCAGGGGGGACGTACGGGCACACCCTGGTGGCCGACACCGACGTCTGCGTGCTGGAGCTGCCGAAGGCCAAGCTCCAGGCGCTGCGCCGCACCCGTCCGGACGTCAACGAGACGATCGTCCTCACGACCCGGGAGAAGCTGCGCACTGCCCAGTCGAAGGTTCCGGAGGGCGTGCAGCGGAAGGACGAGGTGGAGCACCTCGCAGTCTCCACGGCGGTGCACATCATCGGCGACGACCTCAAGATCCAGCAGGCCAGGAAGAAGATCGAGGGGTTCGCCAGGGCGGGCCAGCACGTCCTGATCATCGGCGGCCGCGGGGTCGGCAAGAAGACGTTCGCGCGCTACTACCACCACACGGGGCCGCAGCCCCAGCAGCCCTACCTCGAGATCTCCCTGGCCGACCTCGAGCCGGCGGCGATCGGCGCCACCATCTTCGGGGTGGAGGCCGATCCCGCCACGCCCCAGGCCGGGGGACAGACCGGTGTCCTGGAGACCGTGGGCGAGGGCACGCTCACCATCGCGCACGTCGAGCTGCTCGACATCCACCAGCAGAGCCAGCTCCTCACCTACCTCAAGCGCGGCTGGTTCCACCGCCAGTACGGGCGTGAGGCGGTGCAGGCGAAGA
>JALOLB010000262.1 GCA_025456225.1 Thermoanaerobaculaceae bacterium | reverse complement strand
TTGGTCCAGGTGTTCCCTTGATCGATCGAGCGGGAGAGGTCGGTGTAGTTCCCGTAGGCGAAGATGGTCGTGGGGCTCCCGGGAGCGAGCGCGAAGGAGTTGCAGCCGAATGGCGGGGCCAGTGTTGTCCAGGAGGTTCCACCGTCGGTCGACCGGCGAAGCATGCTGTTGTAGACCACGAAGAGCACACTCGGGTTGTTGTGGTCGATCATGACGCGGGTGAGGGAATAGGTGGCGAACGCGAGGTTCGTCCACGACGCGCCGCCATTTGTTGTCCTGAACAGCCCGTCGCTCGTGGCGGCCAGGACCGTGTTGGGATCCGTGGGGTGGATGGCGAGGTCGTTGATCGCGGTCACGCCTCCACCCAGTGCGATCCACTCGTTGACCCCGGCGACCGTGCCGACGGTGGAGGCAGGGCCGCCGGGTGCGCCGGCAGCCGTGGCCGCCTGGGCCTGCCTTCCGACCGGCACCACCTGGATCGGGTCGTTGGTGCGGCCGTCGATGACCGAGGCGTAGGTGAAGTAGCGGGCACCGGCCTGGGATGCCTTCACGATGGCGTAGGCGTTGTCCACGCTCTGGCTGAAGGCGGCGATGATGTCGTTCTCCTGGGCATAGGCCCAGGGCTCGACCTTGACGGGCTTCGTGCCGAGCAGCGACCCGTCGGCGCGGTGCAGCTCCACCGACACGTTGGTCTGCACGCCGGATGCGTTGGCGAACCCGATGTTGGTGCGGTAGATGGCGTTCCGCGACAGCCCGATGAGCCGGACCTCCTCGGTGCCGGCCACCGCCTGGGCCGCCGGGTAGCCCTCGATGTACTGGCCGAATGTGCCTTTGGCCGCGGTGTTGTAGGTGCGGGAGGTGACCACCAGCGGCTGGTCGCACCCGACCAGCACCGCGCCGGAGGCGGAGCTCTCCCCGAAGGTGGCCAGCACGAGGTCGGCGAGCTTCACCGACTGTCCCGCGGGGATGCTCGTGCGCACGCCGTTCGCGCTGGTGCCGTTGACGCCCTTGCGCAGGAAGTACAGGTAGGCCGTGGCCTCGACGGCGCCCGGGTTGTGCACGACCGCATCGGACACCCAGTTGCTGTTGGACGCCCCGGGCAGGTGGCCGGAGGAGGCCAGCACGTAGACGTGGGAGCCGGCCTCGGCGATGGGCGGCGTGTCCCGCACGGCCACCGTCCCGTTCTTCGTGCACGTCTTGCCGCCGACGCTGGCCGTCATCCGCCAGGAGAACGTGCCGACCCGGGTGTAGGTGTGGGTGGCGGTGGGCTGGGTGCCGAAGGCGGTGCCGTCGCCCCAGTCCCAGGAGAACGTCGGGCTGCCCGTGCAGTTGGAGGGTGTCGCGGTGGCGGTCACGCTCACCGGCGCGCCAACCAGCGCGCTCGTGGGCACGGTGGCCGTGCACGCCAGGGTGCAGGGCTGGGGGTTCGTGATGGTGATGGAGCCGTCCTCGGCGCAGGTCGTGTCGGCGACGGTGGCGGTGAAGCGCCACGGATAGGTGCCGGCCTCGGCGTAGACGTGGGTGGGGCTCTGCTGCGTGGAGCCCACTGTACCGTCGGCGAAGTCCCAGGCGTAGCCGATCGGGCCGGTGCAGTTGGTGGCGGTGGCCTGGCCGGTGAACTGCACCGCGACGCCGGCCGAGCCGGTGGCGGGCGAGGAGCCGTCGCACGTCAGGGTGCAGGGCGGCGCCGGGGCAGTCTTCTCGAGGACAACGTCGTCGACGTAGACGCCCTCGAGCTGGGTCGCGGCGTCGGACTGGAACACCAGCGCGATCCACACCTGGGCGCGTCCCAGCACCGAGCCGAGGTTCGGGACGGCGGCGAGGTCGATGCTCTCGGTGCGCCAGCCCTGGGTGTCTCCTGCCCACCACTCGCCATGAAATTGGTCGCCATCGATCGAGACCAGATAGCCGAAGTAGTCGCGCTCGACCTCCGTCTTGAGCCAGAACGGCACGGTGAGCCGGCCTGCGGTGGCGTCGGTGAGGGAGAATGGCCCCCGGACCATCCACGCATTCATGCTCGCGAAGTAGGGTCCTCCCGCCGGGGCCGGCGGCTCGCCTCCCGCCGCGCAGTAGGCGCTTCGGGTGCCGGTCCTGGGTCGGCTCGTCGACACACCCCACCACGCCTTCGTGCCGCCGTAGCGGAGGGTCCAACTGCCCGGGAACGTGCCCTCGAAGCCCTCCGTGACGATGGGGACGACCGCGTCGAGCTGGTCGGCTGGCGCGGCTGCGGGGTGCTCGCCCCCGCCCGCCACCGCGGGTGGGGCCTGAAGGGTGACCGCGGAGTGCGAGATGCTTGGCGGCTGGCCACTTGCCCTCGCTGTGCAACACGCGCCAACCACCAGCATGACCACCGACCCCAGCCTCGCCTGGCCCATGGTGCGGTCCCCCCTGGTCATTCTACTTCCGGTTGCCCCGTCGCCCCACGTGGCAGTCAGGGTGGAAAGGCAAGCCCCTCCTGTGTTTGTCGGAGCGACATTCCTGTCGCGACCTTCCGCTTCGTTCCTCCGGGGCGATCCGGCCCAATGACGACCGTTTGGGGCCTATAATCGGCGCACGTCCCCTCGGGGGAGAATGCATCGGCATCGTGGCAGGCGGGAGTGCAGAGTCTTCAGGCTCCGTTTTCTCGAGCGGGTCAGGAGGTGGGTCCCATGGACGAGAGATTCCTCAGGGTCGAGCTGGCGGATGGCGTCGCGGTCGTGACCATCGACCGCCAGGAGGCGCTCAACGCGCTCAACAGCGAGGTCATCGACTCCCTGCACCGGGTGTTCCACGCCCTCGGCAAGGAGGACAGCCTGCGCGCCGTGATCCTCACCGGGGCCGGCAAGGCGTTCGTGGCGGGGGCCGACATCAAGGAGATGGCCGACTTCACCGCCGCCCAGGGGCGGGCGTTCTCCCGCCGGGGCCAGCGCGTGTTCTCGGAGATCGAGGCGTTCCCGCGCCCGGTGATCGCCGCGGTGAACGGCTTCGCCCTCGGCGGGGGGTGCGAGCTGGCGATGGCCTGCGACCTCCGGATCGCCTCCGAGAAGGCCAAGCTCGGCCAGCCCGAGGTCAACCTCGGGGTGACGCCGGGCTTCGGGGGCACCCAGCGGCTGGCGCGCCTGGTCGGGGGCCCGGCCGCCAAGCGCCTGCTCTTCACCGGCGAGCTCCTGCCCGCCGACCGCGCCCTGCAGCTCGGGCTGGTGGACGAGGTGGTGCCGCCGGAGACGCTGCTGGACCGCTGTCGCGAGCTGGCGGCGCTCATCGCCCAGAAGGGGCCGGTGGCGGTCTCGTACTGCAAGCAGGCAGTCAACGCCGGGCTGGACATGAGCCTGGAGCGGGGCATCGCCTACGAGGCCGAGCTGTTCGCCCAGACGTTTGCCACCGCGGACCAGAAGGAAGGCATGCAGGCGTTCGTCGACAAGCGCCCGGCCCGCTTTGCGGGGCGGTGAAGGAGGAGGCCGATGGAGCTCAACGAAAGACTGCGCAACGTCGCCGTGGTGGGGGCGGCCGGCAAGATGGGCAGCGGCATCTCGCTGCTGCTCGCCGAGCAGCTCGCCTTCGCGGCCCTCGAGGACCGGGCGGGCACCTACGTGCTCAGCCTCATCGACATCTCGGACCAGGGGCTGCAGGGCCTGGTGCGGTACATCCGCGACCAGATCGGCAAGACCGCCGAGCGGCAGATCAACCGCCTGCGGTCGCTCTACGCCGAGCGCGCCGACCTGGTGGAGAACGGCGAGATGATCGCCGAGTTCGTGCACGAGGCGCTGCTGCACGTGCGCACCGGCAAGAGCCTGGAGCTGGCGCGGGACGCCCACCTGGTCTTCGAGGCGGCGTTCGAGAAGGACGAGCTGAAGATCGACCTCTTCAAGAAGCTCGCCGACGCCTGCGGGTCGAGCACGTTCTTCCTCACCAACACCTCGGCCATCCCGATCGGCTACCTGGGCCGCGAGAGCGGCCTTGAGGGGCGCATCGTCGGCTACCACTTCTACAACCCGCCGGCGGTGCAGAAGCTCGTGGAGCTGATCACGCCGGCCCAGTGCAGCCCCGGCCTCGAGGCGCTGGCCGGCGAGCTGGCGCGGCAACTCGGCAAGACGATCATCCCGGCCAACGACATCGCCGGCTTCATCGGCAACGGGCACTTCATGCGCGACGGCCTGCACGGCCTCGGCGAGGCCGACCGCCTGGCCGACGACCTCGGGTGGGTGGAGGCGGTGTGGGCGGTGGACCGGGTGTCGCGGGACTGGCTGCTGCGGCCCATGGGGATCTTCCAGCTCATCGACTACGTTGGCATCGATGTCTTCCAGCTCATCCTCTCGGTGATGCGGCGGCACATCCCCGCCCCGGAGCTGCACTCCGACCTCGTCGACCTTTACATGGAGCTGGGAGTGAAGGGCGGCCAGACCTCCTCGGGTGCCCAGAAGGACGGCTTCTTCCGCTACGAGAAGGGGCGCCCGGTAGCGGTGTTCGACCCCAACCGGAAGGCGTACGTGCCGTGTGAGCCCGAGGGGTGGTGCAAGACCGTGGAGGCCCGGCTCGGGGCGCACCCCGACCCTGCCATGAGCTGGAAGGCCCTGCAGCGCGACCGGGACAAGGACGCCAGGCTGCGCGCCTACTTCGCCCGCCTCAAGGAGACGGACACCCTCGGCGCGGACCTGGCGCGGCGCTACGCCGCCGCCAGCCGGGCGGCCGCCGAGCGGCTCGTGGAGATGGGGGTGGCGCGCCGGCCCGAGGACGTCAACGGCGTCCTTACCCTCGGGTTTTTCCACCTCTACGGCCCCATCAACGACCTGATGTGAGGGGAGGGACGTCATGAAGCCACTGCGTAAGCCTGTCTTTCTCGCCGCCGGCGCCTACACCATGAGCATGGGCACCGGGCGCAAGGAGTTCGACCCGAAGAAGTCCCGCCCGGGGCTGGAGCACTACATCAACGAGGCGGTGCGGGCGGTGCTCGCCCAGATCCCCAACCCCGACCTGGTGGAGGAGGGGGTGATCGCCAACTTCATGGCGGCGCGCTTCAACCGCCAGGGCAACCTCGCGTCCCTGCTGGCCGCGGCTCACCCCGCGCTGCGCTACAAGCCGATGGTGCGCGTCGAGGGCGCCTGCGGGACCGGCGGGCTCGGCCTCGCCACCGGCATCAAGACGGTGCTGGCCGAGGCCGCCGACGTGGTGCTGGTGGTCGGCGTGGAGGTGCAGAATACCGTCAAGGCGATCTACGGCGCCGACATCCTGGCCGGGGCCGGGCACTACGCCTCCGAGCGCAAGGCCGGCCACGCCTACTTCTTCCCCAACAAGTTCTCCGAGCGGGCCGGGGCGTACTACGAGCGCTACGGCGCCGAGCGCACGCGCAAGGC